>JAIENA010000352.1 GCA_019751755.1 Burkholderiaceae bacterium
CAAAACACGCCGGCGCCATGGGTTTCCTTGATTTCCGCCTCGCTCAGGCCGCGCCAGCCGATACCCTGCACCGCCTCAGAACCGATCACCTGGTCGTGCGGACAGCAATACAAAGTCACGCGGCAGCGGGTTGACTGGGTGGGGCCATAACCATACCGCGCGCGGTCCGCAGCGCAGGTATAGCCATGGGCTTGATTGGCCGTGAATTCGTCGATCTGCGCATCAGCGGGCGGTGTGCAGGCGGGTTGCCGGATGATGTCGAAAAACGCGCGCAAGGTCTCGATGCGGGCCGCGCGCGTCTGCCGTCCAGTACCACCTTGGCGGTCCTTGAGTTTTCCTTGTGTCCAGTCTTCGGCCAGGTTGGCTTTGACGACGCTGTACGGCGGGTTGCACAGCACATAGCTGTCGGCCACGCAACGGCCGCTGTTACCGCCCGCATCGCTTACCGGCGCCAGACGGTCGCCCAGGAACGCGGCGGCCATGCCGATCATATTGCCCTGGCTGTGGCAGACCATGGTGATGGGCACATCGGCCTGCAGCTTGCGGATCGACTCGACCAGCCGGGCCAGGCGCAGCGCGGCGAGGACGAAGTACGGGCGGGGCGGGCAGGAATACACGGGACGGTTGTTGGTAGGATTCAGGTGGTTAACCTGCATCCACAACAGCAGTTCGTCGGACATGCCTTCGCTCCACAGGTCCGGCAGCGCGCTGCAGCCGTTGGCGAACGGGCCGCCACCCCAGTAATCGTGTTCGTTCAGGTAAATGCCGGCGCCGTAGTCTTGCAATTCCTGTGCGCTGGCCTTGTAGCCCCAGCGGAAGCGGATGACGGGCGAAAAGTGTTTGTTGCCGGCGATGAATGATTTGCTGTCCCGCTCCGCATCAATATAGCCGGCGCTCGTCAGCTCCATTTCATACGGCACGGGAGTCAGTTGCCCGGCTGCCGGCCCATGCCAGGCAAGATGTTCGCTCCGGCGTTTCATGCGCTGGTTGAGTCCTTCGCACAATCCATGCTCGGTTTGCTCAAACCATTCGCCATCGGAATTGACGCCGTGGACGAAGATGACGATGCCTGGCGAACTGAGTTGCAGGGGCACGTCCACGATGCTGTGGTTGATGTGTGTAAAGGTCCGAATTTCCGCCAGCGGTGCGGTGCGGGCATGCTGGCGGGTACAGTCACGGTCGGCGGAACTCATGTGGTCCTCCACGGATGCGGGTGGGGGAATTATCGATCTTGCCTATAGTTATGAATTGCGTGTGCGCAATAAATTACTTCACGGCACACCCGGGCCCGAATCGCTCCAGCATAAAGTCTGGTAAGGCGCAAACGGCAATGTCACAATTGACACCTTTAACATGAGGTGCCCGGCCTGAAGGCCCGGCACCTGGAATCTGTGAACACGAAAGGCGTCTTGATGAAAAAACTGCTGCTGCCCCTGCTGCTGGCCATAATGGGCAACGCCGCCACTGCGGCCCCCGCCACGGTTGATGAATTGCACCAGATGACGAAACGCTACGCGCCGGTGGCGCTGAAGGCGGATGCCTCAAAGCTGTCGGCCGGCGACCAGCGCGCCATCGCCAAGCTGATCGAAGCGGCCAAGGTCATCGATGTGCTGCAACTGCGCCAGCGCTGGGCCGGCAATGAAGCGCTGTGGGCGGCGCTGCAAAAAGACAAGACGCCGCTGGGCAAGGCCCGTCTCGACTACTTCTGGCTCAATAAAGGGCCGTGGTCGATCCTCGATGGCCATACCGCCTTCCTGCCGCAGCACGTCGGCAACATCACGGTGCCCGGCAAGAAGCCGGAAGGGGCGAATTTCTATCCTGAAGGCGCCTCCAAGGACGCGCTGGAAAAGTGGATCAACGGCTTGCCCGCGCACGACAAGGAGCAGGCGCAGTGGTTCTTCACCACCATCCGCGCTGGCGCCGACATGCAGTTCAAGACGGTCAAGTATTCCGACGAATACAAGCCGGAACTGGAAAAACTGGCGAAGCTGTTGCGGGAAGCGGCGGCCGCCACTGATAACGCGTCGCTGAAAAAATTCCTCGGCTTGCGTGCCGACGCTTTCCTGTCGAACGATTACCTGGCGTCCGATTTCGCCTGGATGGACCTCGATTCGCCGGTCGATGTGACGATCGGCCCGTACGAGACGTATAACGATGAGCTGTTCGGCTACAAGGCCGCGTTTGAAGCGTATGTCAGCATCCGCGACCAGAAGGAAACCGACAAGCTCAATTTCTTTGCGCAGCACATGCAGGAACTGGAAGACAACTTGCCGCTCGATGCGCAATACCGCAACCCGAAAGTCGGCGCGCTGGCGCCGATGGTGGTGGTCAACCAGGTGTATGGCGCCGGCGATGGCAACATGGGCGTGCAAACCGCCGCCTACAACTTGCCGAACGATGAGCGCGTCATCCGCCAGCGCGGTTCCAAGCGCGTGATGCTCAAGAACGTGCAGGAAGAAAAATTCAAGGCGACCCTGACGCCGATTTCCAAACTGGTGCTGCGTCCGCAAGACCAGAAAGACCTGGACTTCGATTCGTTCTTCACCCACATCCTGGCGCATGAAATCATGCATGGCCTGGGCCCGCACGCCACCACTGTCAATGGCCAGCCATCGACGCCGCGCCAGGACTTGAAGGATGCCTATTCCACCATCGAAGAAGCCAAGGCCGATATCACCGGCCTGTATGCGCTGATGTACATGATGGACAAGGGCCAGTTGAAAAACTCGCTGGGGCAGGGCGAGGATGCCGAGCGCAAGCTGCATACGACGTTCCTGGCCTCGGCCTTCCGCACCCTGCACTTTGGCTTGACCGATTCGCACGCGCGCGGCATGGCGATCCAGGTCAACTACCTGCTCGACAAGGGCGCTTTTATCGCGCACGGCGACGGCGTGTTTTCGGTCGACTTCAAGAAAATCAAGCAGGCCGTGCTGGACCTCGACCGTGAATTTTTGACCATCGAAGCCACCGGCGACTATGCGCGCGCGAAAGACATGATGACCCGCTATGTGGTGATCCGTCCTGAGGTGCAAAAGGCGCTGGACAAGATGAAAACCGTGCCAAATGATATTCGTCCGTCATTCCCGACCGCGCAAGCGTTGCTGAAGCGGTAAGGGAAAACCGCGTTAAGTTGTCGGTTGCGCTATAAAGTATTGATTTTACAAGGAAATATTTTGTAACAGCGGCGGCGGTCTGGTTACATCTTAACGACAGGCATGTATAGTTTCTTCAAGGAGAACGACATGCCGAAAGTCATTACTTTGCTGTTCCTGGCCTTGCCCGCTGTGGCATCCGCCGGCCAACTGACGGACATGGAGACGCGCTGGCTGCAAGCCGGCGCCCCCGTGCTGGCCTACGCCAAGGGGCAGTTGCAGCTGCCGGTCGATATCGTGGTGCAGCCGCAGGCGGCGCCCGGCGCGGTGCCGCTGGCGATGGGGTTTGACGGCGGACGCTGCAAGCTGGTGTTCTCCATGCGCGGCAACGACACGGTCGAGGACGTGCTGCAAGGCGTGCCGGCCGAACGCCAGGCGCTGATGATCGAAGCCATGACCGCGCATGAAATCGGCCATTGCTGGCGCCATGCCCAGGGCAATTGGCATGCGCTTCCCGCCGGCTTTCAGGACCGGTCCGCCGACCCGTCCACTCCGGCCGACACCCGCGCAATCACCCGGCAATTACGTGACACCCAGCGTGAGGAAGGGTACGCCGATCTGGCGGCCCTGGCATGGATACAGCAGCGCCGTCCCGCCGATTACAGCGCGGTCTACCAGTGGCTGCATCAGGTGCGCGCCGCGCAACCGGACACCCACGTGTCGCACGACACGCAGGCATGGCTGCAACTGGCCGCCAATGGCCGGATGCTGGTGGGACCAGCCCCGTTCGAACAGGCCCATTCCTTGTGGAACAAGGCGATCTTGGTGGCCGAGTGAAGGGAACACGGTGGCGCTGACCCGACGGGCCATATGTTGGGTAGCGTACAGAGAGTTTTTCTTGTCAGGCGTTTAATGAGTGCGTACACCATCACTTAGGGAGGACGCACCATGAATAAATTCCTGATCCTGGCATTGGCCGGGGCTCTCACCAACGCCTATGCCGCCGACACCAACAAGGCTGCCTACGATGCCGCGAAAGACAAAGCCGCGGCGGACTACAAGGCTGCCAAGGCGCAGTGCAAGAGCTTGAAAGGCAACGCCGAAGACATCTGCACCGAGGAAGCCAAAGTTGCCCGTGCCCGTATGGAGGCCGACGCCGTGGCGCAGCATAAAGCCGGCGATGTCAGCGACTTGCGCAAAGCCCGCGAAGATGTCGCCAAGGCCGAGTATGAACTGGCCAAGGAAAAATGCGATGACCAGAGCGGCAATGCGAAAAAGGCCTGCACACTGGACGCCAAAGCCGCCAAGGACTCCGCTATTGCGGAAGCTAAACGGGCCGACCCGACGCCGACCATGGCGGAACGCACCGCTGCCGCCACCACCACGACGGCCGATAGCGCCCGCCACACCACCGCTGTCGCTGGCGATGCGATGAGCGATACCGTCATCACCACCAAGGTCAAGGCTGACCTGGCCGCTGATCCCGGCGTCAAAGGTATGGATGTGCATGTGGAAACTGTGAAGGGCGTGGTCATGCTGAGCGGCTTCGTGCCATCGCGAGTCGAAGCCGACAAGGCCGTGCAACTGGCGCGTGGCGTCAAAGGCGTGACGGAAGTGAAAAGCTCGATCCAGGTCAAGAAATAATGGAGGACGCGACCGGGGCCACCGTCTGACGGCGGCCCGCCATCGTGCGGGCTTGCCCTTGTTCCAGTCCTTGCCCCGTTTGAAGCGGGGCAAAATTTTGATTGTTTAAATGATGATCGTAATTTAAACTGCTTTCCATCTTTTCAGGGTGGAGAGCGCCATGTTGTCTGATTCGTTGTCGCGCCGGCTCGAACGCCGGGGTATCCACTATGCGTGGGTGATCGTTGCCGTGACGTTTATGACCGGTCTGGCGTCATCGGCCGCGCTGGGCTTGCCGGGTGCGCTGCTGCAGCCGCTGGCGCAGGAGTTTGGCTGGAGCGTGGAGGCGATTTCTTCCGCGCTGGCGGTGCGCTTTGCGTTGTTTGGACTGATGGGGCCGTTTGCGGCGATCTTGATGGCGCGCTTTGGCTTGCGCAATGTGGTGGTGACGGCGCTGGGACTGATCGCCACCGGCTCCTTGCTGGCCACGCGCATGACGGCGTTCTGGCACCTGGTGGCGCTGTGGGGCGTGATGCTGGGGGTGGCGTCCGGCATGACGGCGCTGGTGTTGTCGGCGGTGGTATCGAACCGCTGGTTTGAAACCCGGCGCGGCCTGGTGGTGGGGGTGTTGACCGCCAGCGCCGCCACCGGCCAGCTGGCGTTCCTGCCGGTCGGCGCGTGGCTGGTGCAGCAGTATGGCTGGCGCATGGCGGTATGGCCGGTGTTTATGGCGTGCGCGCTGGTGGCGTTGGCGGCATGGCTGCTGATGCGCGACCGGCCGACCGACGTCGGCCAGGCTCCGTATGGCCAGGCGCCCGATGTGCTGCCGGCGCCGGCGGCGCCGATGCGTCTGACCGTGGGCACACCCTTTGCCGTGCTGAAGGAAGCGGCGGCCCACCGCACGTTCTGGCTGCTCGCAGGCACCTTCTTCATTTGTGGTCTCAGCACTAATGGCCTGATCCAGACCCACTTCATCTCGCTGTGCGGCGACGCCGGCTTGGCCGCCGTGCCGGCCGCCTCGGTGCTGGCCATGATGGGCATCTTCGACCTGGTTGGGACGATCTTGTCCGGCTGGCTGTCGGACCGCTACGACAACCGCAAGCTGCTGTTCTGGTACTACAGCTTGCGTGGCCTGTCGCTGCTGTGGCTGCCGTATTCCGAATTCACCTTGTATGGCTTGTCGCTGTTTGCCATGTTTTATGGGCTGGACTGGATCGCCACCGTGCCGCCGACCGTGCGCCTGACGGCCGCCACCTTCGGGCCGGAAAAAGCGGGGATGGTGTTTGGCTGGATTTTTGCCAGCCACCAGTTGGGAGCCGCGGTGGCGGCGTTTGGTGCGGGCAAGGTGCGCACCTTGCTGTTCACGTATAACCCGGCCTTGTTTGCGGCGGGCGCGGCCTGCCTGGTGGCGGCGCTGCTGGCGCTGGCGGTGCGCGGCAATCAAGCCGCGGCCACCGTGCAGCGCAAGACGGCTTAATTGTTGCTGACCGCGACTTGCTGGATCACGGTCTCATTGGGACGAGGGGACCCTGCGCGCGCGCCGTTGGTGTTCGATCTCTGGTGTTCCCAGAAGTCCCGTTCCACGCGGGTCGATGCCAGGCGGCCATACGCCTGACCATTGCTGTATTGGACTGTCGCGGCAATCCAGGCTTCATGCCGGGCTTTGACTTGCTGATATTCACGCGACGCCGCCACCATGTCATCCATATTCTGCTGCTGCTGTCCCGCCGCAGCGCGGAAACAGGTGCGCCATGCTTTCAATGACTTCTCAACCCGGCGTACACTCTCGTTGGAGGTGGAGCGGGATGGGAACTCCGGTTGCTGGCACTGTGCGGTTTGTTTGGGGTCGGTTTCAGCACCGCCTGCCATAGCCGAGCCGCACAGGGCGGCGATGGACAATAAAACAGATACCTGCTTCATCAACAAAACTCCTGTGGGTTAGTTAGGAATATATTCTAACTTGTCCGCATGGAAACTAAGTAATTTTTTTGTAACAGTGGGGTTCTTGTATACTGTCACTATTGTGTCCAATTTGTGTCATTTCGGGAGTGCTGATGAAGCGAGCGATGGTCAGTATCGTGGCGGGTTGGATGGTGATGTTGCCGGCAATCGCGCAGCCGCCCGACTACCCGAACACCTCTGCCATGGGCAGTATGGACGGCATTGGCACGACTTGGTACCGCCAGTGCATGGCGGTCCAGCAAGTGCAGCCGCCGGCGCGGGATTTGCCGGCCGCCAGCGCGCTGCATGGCCTGCGCCAATGCGGTGCGCAAGAGCGTTACTACGACACCCGGCAGCGCGTCGCCGCCAGTCCTACGGCCTGGGACCAGGTGCGCCACTGTGCGCTGGCCGAGCAGGATTCCGCCGTGCTGATGATGTTGTATGCGAATGGCTACGGGGTCTCGCGTCACGATGAACTGGCGCTGAAATACGCGTGCTCGATGCCGGCCGCGCCGGCGGAAATGGATGCGCGCGTGGCGCATTTGAATGAGCGCGTGGGGCGTCATGACCCGGCGATCTTCGACCAGTGCGATGACGTCACCAGCAGCCATATGGGCAACTATTGCGCCGCGATCCAGCAGCGCCTGGATAATCGCGAGCGCAATGGCAAGGTCGGCGCCCTGATCAAAGGCTGGCCGCCGGCGCAGCAGGCGGTGGCGGCGACATTGCAGGCGGCGCTGGAAGTGTTTGCCAGCAGCCGTGCCGACCAGGAAACCGACATGAGCGGCGGCTTGCGCGCCGCGCTGGCGATCGAGGCGCGCAGCTTTGAACTGGACCAGTTCGCGCGCGATTTGCAGGAAGCGGAAAAGGGGCGCCTGCCGCGCTACACGCCGCAGCAATACCAGCAACTCGAGTGCAAGATGGGCGCGCTGTTCGAGCGCCTGATGGCGCGCGGTGCGGGTAAGTCGGGCGCGCACCTGGTGGGCGCTGGCACCGTGACCAAGGAGGGCTTGCGCGCCACGCAACAGGCGTGGCAAGCCTACCGAGACGCGTGGGTGGCGCTGGGCGCGGCGCGCTATCCGAACGTCGCGCCGCATGCGTGGAAGGCGCTGCTGACGCAGCGCCGGATCGAACAACTGGCCGAGTTTGAGTCCTAACTTGCGTTGATCAGCGGCCGTCGTTCAGGTACTTGCCCAGCCAGCCGTGGACTTCGTTGTAGAAGTAGCGGCTGTTTTCCCCTTTGAGGATCCAGTGGTTTTCATCGGGGAACACCACCAGCTTGCTCGGCACATTGAGGCGCTGCTGGGTCGCGAAATTCATCAGCGCATTATTGACCGGAACGCGGTAATCGAGTTCGCCGACCGTGATCAGGATCGGCGTCTTGAAGCCGGTGCCTTTTTCGTGGTTGCCGGCCTGCATCACCGGGCTTTGCTCGCGCCACACCGGCAAGTTGCTCCACACCGGACCACCGGCATTGACTTCGCGGCCGTGGATGCTGTCGCTGGTGCCCCATTGCATCACCAGGTCCATTTCCCCCGCGTGCGACACGATGGCTTTATAGCGGGTGGTGGTGGCCTGCAGCCAGTTGGCCAGGTGGCCGCCGTAGCTGGCGCCGCCGGCCGCCAGTTTGTTGGCGTCGATGTAGCTGTACTTTTTGATGGCTTCATCGACCGCCTGGTTGACTTCATCGCCTGGCCCTTTGAGCGGATCGAACTGGATCGAGCGGGCGAATGCCTCGCCATAGCCGGTCGAACCTTTGTAGTCGGTCAGCAGCACGACGTAGCCCGGCTTGGCCAGCAAGTGGTAATTCCAGCGCAACACGAACTGGTCGCGCCACATGTTGGCGGCGCCGCCGTGGATCACGGCAAACAGCGGGTACTTCTTGTTCGGATCGAAGTTGGCCGGCTTGACGATCATGTTGTGGATCTGGCGTCCGTCCGGCGTCTTGAACCAGAAGTGTTCCGGCGCCTGCCAGTCAATCGCGGCGGCCTTGTCGACGTTGAAGGCGGTCAGGCGTTTCGGGCCCTGTGCGGTGAAGGTGTGGATTTCCGGTGGATTGATGGCCGATTCCCACACGCCCACCAGCGTCTTGCCGCCGACCGACAGCGCATTGATGCTGCCGGTGGCGTGGTTGGCTTCGGTCTTCACATCGCCGCCCGCGTAATTCATCGAGTGCAGTTGTTCCAGCCCCGCGTGCTCATAGGTGAAATAAATACGCTTGCTGCCGGCCGGCAGCGCATAGCGCGAAATCGAGCGGTCCAGCGTGGCGGTCAGCACGGTGCGCTGCAGTGACGTGGCTGGCCACGCGAAGCTGGCCAGACGGTCCAGGTCATAGACCTTATTGGGCGTTTCATCCTGCGTCAGCGCGAACAGGGTCTTGCCATCCGGCGCGAACTGTAGCGCGCCGTAGCTGTGCGTGTCCTTGGTCAGTTGCAGCGCTTCGCCGCCGGCGGCCGGCACCAGGAAGATTTGTGTGAAAGCGGAGGCGCGCGCCAGTTCGTCGCGGTTGGTCGACGCGGCAAACAGCACCGACTTGCCGTCCGGCGTCCAGATCGCGTTCAGCGACTGGCCTTCATCGCCCTGGCCGCCGCCGAAGCCCGGCATCGCGGCCAGTGTTGAATTGGCCAGCAGATCGCGCGGCACGGCGCCGGCCTGCGCGTCCATCACGAACAGGCGCACTTTTTTATCATCGAGCCATTTGTCGAAGAAGCGTGGCGGGAAGGTTTCGTAGGCGCGCGCCGTGTATTTGCGGTCCTTGCGTTCTTTTGCCGCCTTTTTGATGGCTTCCTCGTCGGCCGCGCCGGGGAAAATATCGGACACGAACAGCAACTGCTTGCCGTCCGGGCTGAAACGGGGCGAACGGGCGCCCAGCGTCAGCGTGGTCAGGCGCTGCGCTTCGCCGCCGCCGGCGATATCGATGCGGTAAATCTGGCCGGCGTCGTCGCCGTCGCGCTTGGCCACGAACACCAGCGACTGGCTGTCCGGCGCCCAGCTGACACTGGACTCGCCGCCTTTCGAGTAGGTCAGGCGGCGTGGCGCGCTGTCATCCTGCAGCGACTTGATCCACAGGTCGGCCCATTGTTCCTTGCTGTCATAGGCCGGATCGGTCACCGAAAACACGGCCCAGCGGCCATCCGGACTGACCGAGGGCGCGCCGACGCGCTTCATCAGCCACACGTCTTCGTGGGTGATCGCGTGCTTGGCGACGGCGGCTGATGCGGTCGAGGTGGCCGCGGTTCCGGCGGTGGCTGGCGCGGTGGCGCCGTTGGCCATGGCGCCTGCGGCAGCGGTCAGCAGCAGGGCGGTGACGGAAGATGGAATCAGTTTCATGGGGGCCTGTGGGGAGAGATTAAGCGGTCATGCGGCAGTGCGGCAATACGACAATACGGTAGAGCCAAGCGGGTTATGGTCGGATAAAACCTTGCCTGATGTCAATCGACGATATGTTATGCAAATGTATCAGCAGTGCCGGAACGGGGCGCCCATTTCCGTGCGCTATATGTTGCATCGGCGCCATGTCGGCGGGCTTTTTTCTGCATTGTTGTGAGCCCAGGCGTACCATGAACCACTCTTTGCCAGGACAGGAGTTGCCGATGCGCGCGAAGCTGACGGGGCAGTCTTGCTTAGCTGTTGCGTTTGGCCTGTGGGCCGCCGGAGTTGCGTGGCCGGGCCTTGTGCATGGACAGGTGCCACAGCAGGGTGCCGTGCGTGTGGCGGAACTGGCGCGCACCGAAAACGAACCGCTGATCGATGTCGCGTTTGACATCGTGCGCGAAGCCTACCGCCGCATCGGCATGGATGCGGTCGAGCGCACACTGCCGGGCGAGCGCGCGGTGCAGGCGGTCAATGCGGGAGAGTACGCGGGCGACGTGATACATATCGCGGGGCTGGAGTTGCGCTATCCGAATCTGGTGCGCGTTCCGGTGCCGGTGGCCTATACCAACATGGCGCTGGTGGCGCGGACCGCCTGGGATGCGCCGCCGCCTGCCGACTGGGGCGCGCTGGCGCCATACACCGTGTGTATCCGGCGCGGTATCAAGGCGATCGAGCAAGCCACGGCGGGATTGCCCCGCATTACCAGCGTGAACCAGTACGACAATATCGTACGCATGGTGAAGCTGGGCCGTTGCGATGTGGCGGCGATCCCGGCGGCGTTCTGGCTGGCGGTCGATGGGGCGGAACTGAAAGGCGTGAAGGAAGTGAAAATCATGCAGCGCTGGCCGCTGTACCACTATGTACACAAGAGCCATGCGTCGCTGGTGGAACCACTGGCGGCGGCCTTGCAAGCGCTGCAGCGTAGCGGTTACCAGGCCGAACGGCTGGCCGCTTTTGAGCAGCGGCTGGAGGCGGCCCGGCGGGCGGCGATGCGCTAGCCCGCGACCAAAACAAAAACGCCATCCCGAAGGATGGCGTTTTTGATGAAACTTGGTAGGCCGTGCGGGATTCGAACCTGCGACCAACGGATTAAAAGTCCGCTGCTCTACCAGCTGAGCTAACGACCCGAAAGAGGCCGTATTATATACAGGTCAAAAAGGGGTTGCCAAGTGTTTTTTAATGAAGCTGTCACAAAAGCGAGGATGTGACCTTCAAGACTTCCTCGGCGCTGGTATAACCCTCGCTGATCTTGTGGGCGCCGGCGATGCGCAGCGGCTTCATGCCATCGGCGATGCTTTGGCGGCGCAGTGCGCCGATGTCGGTTTGTTCCTGCACCAGCGTGCTGAAGTGCTCTGTCACGGTCAGTAATTCGTAAATGCCGGTGCGGCCACGGTAGCCGGTTTGGCGGCACTCGGGGCAGCCCACCGGGCGGTACACGGTGGCCGGTTTGGGCAAGTCCCAGCCGCCAATCATGGCTTGCCACACGTCGTCGCTGATGACGCCATCGGGCGCCTTGCATTCCGGGCACAGGGTGCGCACCAGGCGCTGCGCCATAATGCCGATCAGCGTTGCTTCCAGCAGGTAGTAGGGCACGCCCAGCTCCAGCAGGCGCATGACGGCCGAGGGCGCGTCATTGGTGTGCAGGGTGGACAGCACCAGGTGACCGGTCAGCGCGGCCTGGATCGCCATCTCCGCCGTGGCCAGGTCGCGGATCTCGCCCACCATGATGATGTCCGGGTCTTGCCGCATCAGCGCCCGCACGCCATCGGCAAAGGTCAGGTCGATGCCGGGCTGCACTTGCATCTGGTTGAACGACGCTTCCACCATCTCGATCGGGTCTTCCACTGTGCACACATTGACTTCCGACGTGGCCAGCGCTTTCAGGGTGGTGTACAGCGTGGTGGTCTTGCCGGAACCGGTCGGGCCGGTGACCAGGATGATGCCGTGCGGGCGTTTGGTCAGCATGTCCCAGCGCAGCGCATCGTCCGCCGGGAAGCCCAGTTCCGGCAGGGTTTTCACGACCACCTCCGGATCGAAGATGCGCATCACCAGCTTTTCGCCAAAGGCGGTCGGCAAGGTCGATAGCCGCAATTCGATTTCCTGGCCGCCGGCGGTGCGGGTCTTGATGCGGCCATCCTGCGGGCGGCGCTTTTCAATCACGTCCATGCGGCCCAGCAGCTTGATGCGCGCGGTCATGGCGATCATGACGACGGCGGGCACCTGGTAGACCTGGTGCAGCACGCCGTCGATGCGAAAACGGATGGTGCCCATGTCGCGCTTGGGCTCGAGGTGGATGTCGGAGGCGCGCTGTTCGAACGCGTATTGCCACAGCCAGTCGACGATATTGATCACGTGCTGGTCGTTGGCGTCGACCTGGCGGTTGGTCTTGCCCAGTTCGACCAGTTGCTCGAAGTTGTTGCGCAGCGCGAGATCCTGGCCGGTCGATTTATTGGCCTTCTTGATCGATTTGGCGAGGCTGAAAAATTGCGAGGTGTACTGCGCGATATCGAGCGGATTGGCGATCACGCGGCGGATTACGCGCCGCGAAATCTTGGCGATCTCCGCTTCCCACTCCAGCGCGAATGGGTCGGCGGTCGCCACCACCAGGGTGTCGAGCGTCATTTCGACCGGCAGGATATTGAAGCGCGCCGCATAGCTGGCCGACATCACGTCGGCCACCCGGGTGAAATCGATCTTGAGCGGATCGATGCGGTAAAACGGCAGGTGCACCTGGCCCGCCAGCCATTCCGTCAGGTAGTCCAGTGTCAGGTGCTTGTGCGGCGCACTGGTCGAGACCAGCTTGCAGTGCGCCACCGCGCACAGCGGATGCATGGCGCCGACCGTGTTGCGCAAGATGCCTTGCGCTTGCGCGAAGTGGGCCTTGACATGGGCCTTGTCGACCATGCCGTCCGTCAGCAGCCAGGTGAAGATTTGTTGCAGGTCGAGTGCTTTATTCATCTGGCCGGCGCTCCTGGTTCAGTCTTTTTTCAGACTTTTCTCGATGCCTTTGACCCACGACTTGGCGGGCAGCTTGGTGTCGGTAACGATCTGCGCGGCGCGCTCCTTGAGTGCTGCGACATCGATGGCGCGCTTTTGCTTGAACGCGATTGCCACCACGTTGCCATCATGGACCGGTGGCAGGCACACCACCTGATCAAACGCGAACTTCATGGCCTTGATGTTCTTCGCATAGCTGGGGTGGTCGCCGAACAGGTTGACGGTCATGATGCCGTGGTCGGTCAGGCAGGCCGCGCACGACTGGTAAAACTCGGGGGTATCGAGCACCGGACCACGCGCGGTGGCGTCATACAAATCGACCTGCAGCACGTCGAGCGCTTCATAGTTGGCCTTGTCGTTGACGAAATCCAACGCATCCATTTCCAGCACGTGCAGGCGCTCGTCATCGGGCGGCAGCTTGAACATGGACTGGCAAATCGCGATCACGTGCGGGTTCAGTTCCACCGCTGTGACCTCGGCTTGCGGAAACTGTTTATAACAAAACTTGGTCAGGGTCGCGGTGCCCAGGCCCAGTTGGGCGATGCTGCGCGGTTCGGCCAGCCACAGCAGCCAGGCATTCATTTGTTGCGCGTATTCCAGTTCCGGCCAGTCCGGTTTGCGCAGGCGCATCGCGCCTTGCACCCATTCGGTACCGAAATGCAGGTAACGCACGCCTTCCTGTTCGGACAGCGTGACCGGGGCGAATTTCGGCTTGCGGGGTTTGGCTGGCGCTTTGACGGCCGCGCCTTTGGTCGATTTCTCCGCAGCGGGGCGGGATGATTCGACTTTTTCGATGGATTTGCGTTTGATGAGCATGAATACGGCCGGGGAGGGATGATCGCCGTATTATCCGTCGCCCGCTTTCAGCATGGCAAGGCAAGGATGAGAAGAATAGCCGATGCGCCGGCGAGCCGGCGCGCAGGGGGATTTAATTCAGGATCGGATCGACCTGCACGCGCAGGCGCACGCGCTGGCCCGGATCGTAAGGCATGACAATATTGTAAGTGCGGCCACGGTAGTCATACGACACGTCATAGCCGTTGGTGCGCTCTTCAATGCTGTCGACCATGCGGCACTGCTTGACGGCTTGCTCCGTCACGGCACCCGGTTGCACGTTCTGGTTGTCGACCCGGTCGCCGATCACGGCGCCGGCGATCGCGCCGGCGGCGGCGGCGGCGGTTCTACCGTTGCCGCCGCCGATTTGGCTGCCGGCCAGCGCGCCGACGATGCCGCCGACGATCGAGCCGCCCGCACTGCGCTGCGACGGTTGCTGCACTTGCACGTATTCGGTGCGGCACTCCTGGCGGGGGCGGTTGACTTGTTCGATCCGTGGCTGGACCCGCAGCACGCGGCCGAAATCTTCAAAATCGGGACGCTGTGCTTGCGCCAGCGGCAGGGCGCCCAGGCACAGCAGGGATGCAATCAATTTGGCTGGCATAGTCATGGTGGTTACCTCTTGATCAAGTCGAATACGAATTGTATTGAAGTATGGTAATCCCGCCCCTGCCTAATAGTTGCAACGGTTGGCAACAAAATGTAACTGGGGCCGCCCGGCGAGTGCGCCGGTTTGCGTCATCATGTCCTCATAAATCCAGAGGAAATGTTCTATTTCTAACAAATCCCCCGCTTGGAACCACAATCGAGTTGATTCGAGGCATACAACACGTTACCCTAACACGTGTATGGAATTAGATTGACTGAGAGAAACTTTACTGCCGCGGGCCATCCCAAAAATATATGAGTTTGTTGACCACTGTGCCGCCCAATCTCGTGCAGTCGATCCGGGCTTTCCGGGTGCTCGACCTGCAAGACGAGGCAGCCCGCCTTGGGCAGCATTTCCTCTATGCCCATTGCCATGTCGGCCTGACCAAGCAGCAAGTGCTGGGCATCATCGCGGAGTCTTTCCTTTTTCCCAAGCCTTGCGGCAAGAATTTCGAAGCCTTGCGCGTTTGCCTGACCGAGACCATGGCGCAGGCCGGCCAGCAAACCGGCTTCCTGGCCGTGCTCGAGCAATTGCCGAATACGCAAAAGTTCGACCGCGAAGCCCGTGAAACGCTGCTCGATGTGTTCCGCGATGCGGCCGATTACTGGGCTGAAAAGAACGTGCCGTTCCGTGTATTTTATTCGTTTGAGTAAACGCTGCCGGAGGTTGCTGTGGCCGGTAGGGTACTAAACCGGTACAATAGAGGGTTTTTGATGCCCTCCCCAGCAACCTGATGAAAAACATCGTCATCCTTATTTCCGGTCGTGGCAGCAACATGGAAGCCGTCGTGCGTGCCGCCCAATCCGAACAATGGCCTGCCCGTATCGCCGCCGTCATCAGCAATCGTGCCGATGCGGGCGGTCTGCAATTTGCGGCCAGCCATGGCATTGCCACCGCCGTGGTGTCCAACAAGGATTACCCGTCGCGCGAAGCATTCGATGCGGCGCTGCAAGTGGAAATCGACCGTTTCGCACCGGATCTGGTGGTGCTGGCCGGCTTCATGCGCATTCTGACCCCGGGCTTTGTGGCCCATTATGAAGGCCGCATGCTCAACATCCACCCGTCGCTGCTGCCGCTGTTCCCTGGCTTGCATACGCATGAACAGGCGCTGGAAGCGGGTGTGAAGGAACACGGCGCCACCGTGCACTTTGTGACGGCGCAACTGGATCATGGCCCGATGGTGGGCCAGGCCTCGGTCCCGGTGCTGGAAGGCGATACCCCCGAACTGCTGGCAGCCCGCGTGCTGGTGCAGGAACATCAGTTATATCCGCGCGCGATCCGCTGGTTTGTTGAAGACCGGCTGACGATTGCTGACGGCAAGGTCTTGATCGACCAGACTTAATAAAGGACTACTATGCGATTGCCACCAATGGTGCTCGCCAACGCTGAAGAAGTGTTGCGCGAGATTTTGCGCTTTGCCGCGCCGGCCGACACCACGTTGTCGCGCTTTTTTAAAGACCGTCAGCGCTTGGGCGGCCGTGAACGCGGCGCCATCGCCGAGTGCGTGTACGCCGTGCTGCGCAACAAAGCCTTCTTTACCGATTTCTCCGGTTCCGGCAGCGGCCCTGACATGCGCCGCCTGGTGTTGCTGGGCATGATGGATGCCGTCGGTCTGGAAGCATTGCCCAGCCTGTCGCCGGAAGAAACCGCATGGCTGGAACGCGCGGCCAATATCGACCGCAAGCTGTTGCACAAGTCGATGCGTTCGAACATGCCGAAATGGCTGTACGAAAAACTGGTGGCCCAGTTTGGCGAAGAGGAAGCACTGGCGCTGTCCGACGCCCTGAATACGGCGGCGCCGCTGGACTTGCGCGTCAATGCGCTCAAGGCCAGTCGCGACGACGTGGTGGCCGAACTGGCGCAAGCGCCGATCACCGCGACCCCGACGCCGTTCGCGCCGCTGGGCCTGCGCGTGCACAAGAAGCCGGCGCTGCAAAACCTGCCGCTGTTCAAGAGCGGCGCGATTGAAGTGCAGGACGAGGGCAGCCAGGTGCTGGCCCAGATCCTGGGCGCCAAGCGCGGCGAAATGGTGGTGGACTTTTGCGCCGGCGCCGGCGGCAAGACGCTGGCACTGGGTGCGCAGATGCGCAACACCGGCCGCTTGTATGCGTTCGACGTGTCGGAAAAGCGTCTGTCCAAGCTCAAGCCGCGCCTGGCGCGCAGCGGTCTGTCGAACGTGCATCCGGTCTTGATCGCGCACGAACGCGATGCCAAGATCAAGCGCCTGGCCGGCAAGATCGACCGCGTGCTGGTCGACGCGCCATGCTCCGGCATGGGTACCTTGCGCCGCAACCCGGACGTCAAATGGCGTCAGCCGGAAAGTGCGATTGCGGAAATGCACGACAAGCAGCTGGCGATCCTGGACGGCGCCTCGCGTCTGGTCAAGGGTGGTGGCCGTCTGGTGTATGCGACGTGCAGCTTCCTCAACGAGGAAAATGACGATGTCGCCAACGCCTTCGTGGCGTCGCACCCGGACTTCGAGCTGGTGCCGATGAGCAAAGTCCTGGAGGAACAGAAAATCGCGCTGGAGATGGGCGATTACCTGAAACTGTTGCCGCACAAGCATCAGACCGATGGCTTCTTTGCCGCCGTGTTCGAGCGCAAGAAAATGGCCAAAGTTGAAAAAGCCGTCGATGTGGATGCATCGGACGACGCTGAATAAGCGCCCCCCAAGCCGGCTTCGAGCCGGCTTTTTATTTGCTCGATTGACTCGACATTTCAACTCGACATTACAGTGCCTGGCACCAAAATGGCTATGAATAGTGCAAAATTCATAGCATATTGATGCCAGCCTCACTACGAATCTTTGCCGATGAAACAAGAACCGCTGAAAAATCTGATTTCCGACTTATTCAATGATATGCGCGACCCTGGCCTGCTGTGGCAGTTGGGCGCGCTGGTGACGGCGATCCTGCTGGGGTGGCTGATTTCGCGCATGGTGCGGGCCCGCGTCGCGGCCCGCATGGCGCTGGCGGCGCCGGAAAGCCGCATCGCCACCTTTGGCGCGGAAAGCTTTTCGCGCGTGGTGGGACCGCTGGCGATCATGGCGTTCCTGTTCGGCGCGGAATTGATACTGGGACAGTGGCAAAAAGTGCATTTGCTGAAGGTGGCGGTGCCGATTTTCATGTCGCTGGTGCTGATCCGCTTTGTCTTTGTGCTGTTGCGGCGCATTTTTGCGCGCCAGGGCCAGATCGGCCAGACCTTGCTGACGTTTGAAAAAATCTTCCAGTTGCTGGTGTGGGCTGGCATGGTGCTGTACATCACGGGCACCTGGGGCGACCTGTATCAATACCTGGATCAGACCCAGGTGCCGCTCGGCAAGCACAAGGTCTCGATTGCCGACGTGCTGGGTGGCGCCGTTTCCGTGGCGCTGATGCTGATGCTGGCGCTGTGGGTCGGCGCGGTGCTGGAAGACCGCCTGATGAAGGTGGAGTCGATGCACTCGAGCCTGCGTGTCGTGATGGCGCGCTTTGGCCGCGCGGTGCTGATTGTCGTGGCGGTGTTGCTCAGCCTGTCGGCGGTGGGGATTGATTTGACGGTGTTGTCAGTGTTTGGTGGCGCACTGGGCGTGGGCCTGGGCCTGGGCTTGCAAAAGATTGCCAGCAATTACGTTTCCGGCTTCATTATCTTGCTGGACCGCAGCCTGACCATCGGCGACATGATTACCGTCGATAAATTCAGCGGCCGCGTGATGCAAATCAATACCCGCTACACGGTGCTGCAGGGCCTCGATGGTGTGGAGTCGATTGTGCCCAATGAAATGCTGGTATCGGGCGCGGTCCAGAATTCCACGCTGTCCAATAAGAGCATCTTGCTCAGCGCGAAAGTTTCTGTTGCCTATGACACCGACCTGGACTTGGCGCTGGGCCTGCTGGAACAGGCGGCCCTGTCGGTGGAGCGGGTGGTCAAGGACAAGCCGCCATCAGCCAACCTGGTCAATTTCGGCGCCGACGGCCTGGACTTGCAAGTGAACTGGTGGATCTCCGATCCAGAAAACGGCCGTGGCGGCGTGATTTCCGATGTCAATCGGGCCATCTGGAAATTGTTGCAAGAGCATCAAATCTCCGTCCCGTTTCCGCAGCGGGAAATGCGCATTGTCGGTCCGGCAAGGTTGCCGGAAGGAGTATGATTGAGTGCGTGTCGCTTAAAAAATAATCAGTACTAGCAGGCAAGCCATCGTCAAGGGGCGCGGTTTCGGCGTACAATAACGTCCAACATGAGAAGTCGCGCCTGTTCATTTGGAGCCGTTCGCGAACGATATACCCCCTACCTGGAGCAGTAATGATCCCTAGTTTACAAGCAGTGCTGGCCTTCCTCGATTCGGGCCTGTTGGGCCTGTCTGGCTGGCAAGTTTTTGCCTACACCATGGCGGTGACACATATCACCATTGCCAGTGTCACCATTTATTTGCACCGCCATCAGGCGCACCGTGCATTGGAATTGCATGCGATCCCATCGCATTTCTTCCGTTTCTGGCTGTGGTTGACGACCGGCCAAGTGACCAAGGAATGGGCATCGATCCACCGCAAGCATCACGCGAAATGCGATACCGAAGAAGATCCACATAGCCCGGTCACCCGTGGCATTAAAAAAGTTTTCTGGGAAGGCGCTGAACTGTACCGTGCTGAATCCAAAAACAAGGAAACGATGGAGAAATACGGTCACGGTACGCCGAATGACTGGATCGAACGCAACCTGTATACCAAATACAGCGCAGCCGGTGTATCGGCTTTGCTGGTCATTAATGTGATGCTGTTTGGCGTGATTGGTATTACGGTCTGGGCCATTCAGATGATGTGGATTCCTGTGACGGCCGCTGGCATTATTAATGGCATTGGCCACTATTGGGGTTATCGCAATTACGATTGCGCCGATGCGGCAACCAATATCATTCCATTGGGCCTGATTATTGGCGGCGAAGAACTGCACAATAACCACCACACGTTTGCGACGTCGGCGAAACTGTCGTCGAAATGGTATGAGTTCGATATTGGCTGGATGTATATCCGTATTCTGGAAACGCTGGGCCTGGCCAAAGTCAAGAAAGTCGCTCCAGAACCAAAATTCCAAAAAGGCAAAATGGAAGCCGATTTGGAAACCCTGCAATCCGTGATTGCCAACCGTTATGACGTGATGGCGAAATATGCCAAATCGATCAAGGTGGCCTGGAAAGATGAAATGCAGCATTTGAACAAGGCGGAGCTGGAAGCGCGCTTCCTGAAATCGTCCCGTAAATTGCTGCAGCGTGAGCCTGCTAAACTGGAAGCGCCACAAAAGCAGCAATTGGTGGAGTTGTTCGAACACAGCAAAGTCCTGGAAACCATGCACACGATGCGCGTGGAACTGGGTGTGATTTGGGAACGTTCGCATTTCACCCGCGACCAATTGCTGGCCAAGCTGCAAGACTGGTGCGATCGCGCCGAAGCCTCCGGTATTAAATCGCTGCAGGAATTCTCGCTGCGTTTGCGCAGCTATGCATAAGCATTAAAACGCATGATTCAAACGGCCCTGCGGGGCCGTTTTTATTTGTCCCTGCAATACCTCGAATGCCATCCCAGCACCATCAGCGCACGTCCAAGGCCATATTGCGCCTGTTTTATGCTATTTATTGGCGCGATCATGCTTATTTCTTACTTAAACGACGGTGAAATGCGCCGCGTTTTACCATTGTCTGTGTGCATCGTTCTGCTACCATGAGCTATTGCCTTTTTTGAAATGGAGCGGCCATGCGATTCAACTGGATTAAAAAACTAGTATTGGCAGTGGTGGCGATTGCCATACTGTTTATGCTGACCCCATTTGCGATCGTCCCGCCGGGACATCGCGGTGTCATTACCACCTTTGGCAAACCGTCGGAGCAGGTTTATAGCGAGGGGATACATTTTCGTTGGCCATTGGCGCAAACCATGCATTTGGTGGGCGTGGCCATTGAAAAAGGCGAAGGCGAGGGGGATGCGGCTTCCCGTGATTTACAGCGCGTGACGACGCGTATTGCCATTAACTATCACGTCAAGCCGGAATCGGTGGTGTATGTTTATCGCGACCTCGGTAATAAGCCTGGCGAACGGATTATTGTTCCGGCGGTACAGGAAGCGGTGAAAGCCGTCACCGCTCGGTATACGGCGGAAGAATTGATTTCCAAGCGCGCCGGCGTGCGCGACGATATCGTGGCGGCATTGCGTGAGCGTATGGCGCGCCATGGTTTAGTGATTGATGAATTCTCGATTCTTAGCTTCAATTTCAGTAAAACGTTTGATGAAGCGATTGAGGCGAAAACCACGGCGGAGCAATTGAAAATGAAAGCCGAGCGGGATTTGCAGCGGATTGAGGTGGAGGCGCAGCAGAAAATTACCCGCGCCAAAGCGGAAGCCGAATCACTGGCATTGCAGCGTCAGCAAGTGACGGCGGAATTGCTGCGGTTGCGGGAAATTGAAAACCAGGCGAAGGCCATCGAGAAATGGGATGGCAAATTGCCGAATACCATGGCGGGTGGGGCGGTACCATTTATTAACCTGCCGGCGACTACCCACAACAAGCAATAAGCAGCACCAAATAAAAAAGCCGCTCAGTGAGCGGCTTTTCTTTGAAACAAGGATCAATTATTTGATCTTGGTTTCTTTGTACAGAACGTGCTTGCGAGCTTTAGGATCGAACTTCATGATCTCCATTTTAGCTGGCATGGTGCGCTTGTTCTTGTCGGTCGTGTAGAAGTGACCCGTACCTGCGGTCGATTCCAGTTTGATTTTGTCGCGGCCGGTTTTTGCCATGATCTAGCTCCCTATTAAACTTTCTCGCCACGAGCACGCATATCGGCCAGGACGGCGTCGATGCCAACCTTGTCGATGGTGCGCAGACCGGCGTTCGAAAGACGCAGGGTTACGTAACGGTTTTCAGATTCTACGAAGATGCGGCGGTTCTGCAGGTTAGGCAGGAAACGACGCTTGGTTTTGTTGTTAGCGTGGGAAACATTGTTGCCGACCATCGGCTTCTTCCCAGTGACTTGGCAAACACGTGCCATGGCGCACTCCTTGAGTTACTTCCAAAATTGGAAAAACGAGAGTATAGCGAAAAAACTCAGGTTTTTCAACGACTTGCGAAAAACAACTGTGTCATGGTTTTTAAATATATTTAACAATTGGCGCAACGTCTTGTTTTACATAGGTAAACTGCCTAATGAAAAGGCAAATGCGAGGCAAACGCGCGAGCAACGTCACAACTGGCCATGTTCCGCAAAAGAATGCACCTGGTGCCCGGCCACCACGAAGTGGTCGAGGATGCGCACATCGACCAGCGCCAGCGCCTGGCCCAGCGCGCGCGTCAGCAGCACATCCGCATCGCTCGGTTCCGGCGCGCCGGACGGGTGGTTGTGGGCCAGCATCACGCTGGCTGCATTGCGCTGCAGTGCTTCGCGCACCACTTCGCGTGGATAAACGCTGGTGTGCGACAGCGTGCCCCGGAACAGCTCGCAGGCGTCGATCAGGCGGTTTTTGACATCGAGGAACAAGACGTGGAACGATTCATAGGGTTGGCGCGACAGCGACAGCCGCAGATATTGTTTGACGGCATGCGGGGAGTTCAGGGCGACGCCGGTTTGTAATTGTTCGACCAGCGCGCGGCGCGACAATTCCAGCACCGCTTGCAGTTGCGCAAAACGGGCGGCGCCCAGGCCGTGAATGGCGGAGAAATCGTGGACATCGGCTGACAGCAGGCCTTGCAGCGAGCCGAAGTGGCCGACCGCGTCGTACGCCAGCGTGATGGCGTCCTTGCCGCGCACGCCGACCCGCAGAAATACGGCCAGTAATTCGGCATCGGACAAGGTGTGAACGCCGTCGCGGATCAGCTTTTCGCGGGGACGCTGGTGAAGTGGCCAGTCGGAAATGCCCATGCTGCACCTCGCGCGGTGGGGAAATTCCTCGATTATGACGCGCCCCCGACTGCGCTGGCTTGCAGCAGATCAGCGTCGCCGTCCGTACCGCAGCGAGTAGGGCGGTGGGGCGCGGTGGTCCAAGGTGGCTTACAATGTCGGATTCCTGGCAATCCATCCCTGAATGATTATGTCTAACGAGCAACCCAACGTTGTTACGCCGTCGGCTTACCTGACCCTGCATTACCGCCTCGCCACTGTCGAGGGCACCGATATCGTCACCACCTTCAACGGCACGCCCGCCACCCTGATGCTGGGCCAGGGCCAACTGGCCCCCGTGCTGGAAGAATTGTTGCTGGGGATGCCGGAAGGGACGCATCACACCTTTGACCTGGCGCCGGGTGTCGGCTTCGGTCCGCGCAATCCCGATCTGGTGCGCCCCGTGACGCGCGCCACGCTGGAGGCGAATTCGCCACCGGGTGAAGAATACAAGATCGGCGACCTGGTTGATTTCGCCGCGCCGGGCGGTGGCCGCTTTGCCGGTGTGTTGCGCGAATTGCGCGACAATGATGCGATCTTTGACTTCAACCACCCGCTGGCCGGCCAGCCGGTGAAATTCGAAGTGAAGTTGATTTCGGTCCTGTAAGGAACAATGATGGATAAAGAACTGTTACTGGCGCAGCCGCGCGGCTTTTGCGCGGGCGTTGACCGTGCCATTGAAATCGTCGAGCGCGCGCTGACGCAGTTTGGCGCGCCGATCTATGTGCGCCACGAAATCGTGCACAACGCGTATGTCGTCAACGATTTGCGCAGCAAGGGTGCGATTTTCATTGAAGAGCTCGATGACGTCCCGGCTGGCAACACGCTGGTGTTTTCCGCGCATGGCGTCTCGAAAGCGGTGCGCGCCGAAGCCGAGGCGCGCGGCCTGTCGATTTTTGACGCCACCTGCCCGTTGGTGACCAAGGTGCACGTGGAAGTGTCGAAGATGCGCAAGCAGGGGTGCGAAATCATTATGATCGGTCACGACGGCCACCCGGAAGTCGAAGGCACCATGGGCCAGACCGAAGAGGGCATGTATCTGGTGGAAACCGTGGACGATGTGCAGACCTTGCAGGTCAAGAACCCGGATGCGCTGGCATACGTGACGCAAACCACCTTGTCGGTGGATGACACCATCGACATCATCGCGGCCCTGAAACTGCGCTTCCCGAACATTATCGAACCGAAGAAGGGCGATATCTGCTACGCCACCACCAACCGCCAGGAAGCCGTGAAGTTCATGGCGCCGCAAGTGGAAGTGGTGATCGTGGTCGGCAGCCCGAACAGCTCGAACTCGAACCGCCTGCGCGAAGTGGCGGACAAGATGGGCACCCCGGCCTACATGGTCGACAACGCCACGCAAATCGAGCCGGCCTGGCTGGAAGGCCGACTGCGCGTCGGCGTGACGGCGGGCGCGTCGGCGCCGGAAGTACTGGTGCAAGCCGTGATCGACCGCCTGAAAGAACTGGGCGTAAAAAGCGTGCGCGCACTCGACGGCGTGCAGGAAGGGGTGACGTTCCCCCTGCCCAAAGGCCTCGATGGTGGTAAAAACGCAACAGTTTGAGGCATAAAAATCGTGCTGCGGGTGCTGCGGAAGGGCGCGCTTATGCTGATTTCCGCATGAATTCCAATCGATTGGATCAGCAAATCGCCGCCTTTCCAATTTATGAGTGATTTTTTGCGCGATTCGCCTCTGGACTTAAATTAAATTCTGTGAACTTAATTTTTTTCCGATATTAGTTTTTGTTAAACATCGCTATCATTGCGGACGCTTGGCAACATGCAGACGCAGTAGACAGACGCGCAGCGTCTGATCAACGGCGGCACGCGGGGATTGTTTCCCCGGGTGCCGTTTTTGTTATGCGCCAGCGCTTAGGCGGCAACTTGGGTGGCAGCTGCTTCGGTGGCGGCGCCTTCGGTAGTAGCTCATATAACGCGAACAAAGAGGCAATCCCCGATGGATACATTTATCCAACAAATAATCAATGGCCTGGTGCTGGGCAGTATGTATGCGCTGGTCGCGCTGGGCTACACCATGGTGTACGGTGTGCTGAACCTGATTAACTTCGCCCACGGCGACGTGCTGATGATCGGCGCCATGGCTGGTTTGACGATCCTGAACCTGCTTAATCACGTGGCGCCTGACTTGCCCGGCTTCGTCAAGCTGGCGATTGCCATCCTGGGCGCGATTCCGGTCTGCATGATCGTCAATATCGTCATCGAGCGTGTCGCCTACCGCCGCCTGCGCAACGCACCGCGCCTGGCGCCGCTGATCACCGCCATCGGCGTGTCGATCCTGCTGCAAACCTTCGCCATGATGATCTGGGGCCGCAACCCGCTGCCGTTCCCGCAAATGCTGTCGTCCGACCCGATCATGGTGGGCGGCGCCGTGATTTCGCAGACCCAGGTGCTGTTGCTGGTACTGGCGGCCAGTGCCATGTTTGGCCTGGTGATGCTGGTGGAAAAAACCAAGATGGGCCGCGCGATGCGCGCCGTGGCGGAAAATCCCCGCGTGGCTGGCCTGATGGGCGTCGATTCGAACCGCGTGATCGTCGCCACCTTTGCCATCGGCGCCGGCCTGGCGGCCGTGGCCGGTGTGATGTGGGGCGCGAATTACGCGTCGATCCAGTTTGCGATGGGCTTCGTGCCCGGCCTGAAAGCCTTCTCGGCCGCAGTGCTGGGCGGTATCGGCAATATTTATGGCGCCATGATCGGCGGCATTGTGCTGGGCATTATTGAAAGCCTGGGCGCCGGTTATATCGGTGATCTGACCGGCGGGTTCCTGGGGTCGCATTATCAGGACATCTTTGCCTTCGTGGTGCTGATCCTGGTGTTGACGGTGCGTCCGTCCGGCATCATGGGCGAGCGCGTGGCGGACCGCGCGTAAGGAGGACACCATGGCACTGTTGAATTTCGACGTACAAAAAGATCCGAAAAAAGCCTACACCAGCATGGCCATCATACTGGCCTTGCTGATTGTGTTCCCGTTCGCGGCGGCGCCCTTTGGCAATTCGTGGGTGCGCATTGTCGACCTGGCGCTGCTGTACATCATGCTGGCGCTGGGCCTGAACATCGTGGTCGGCTTCGCCGGCCTGCTGGACTTGGGCTACATCGCGTTTTACGCGGTGGGCGCCTACATGACGGGCTTGCTGGCGTCGCCGCAATTCGCCACCTTGCTCGAATCGGTCATCAATAACCATGAACCGCTGGGCAATGCGCTGGTGGCCATCTTTGGCGAAGAAATCCGCACCAATGGCATCCACTTGTCGGTGTGGGTGATCGTGCCGCTGGGCGCGGCGCTGGCGGCGCTGTTCGGCGCGCTGCTCGGGGCGCCGACGCTGAAGCTGCGCGGCGACTACCTGGCCATCGTGACGCTGGGTTTCGGTGAAATCATTCGCATCTTCATGAACAACCTGAATGAGCCGATCAACTTCACCAACGGCCCGCAAGGTATCAACCTGATCGACCCGATCCGCGTGTTCGGCGTGTCGCTGGCCGGTGAGGCGGGTTCGCGCGCCACGGTGTTTATCGGCGGCTATGGCATGCCGTCGGTGAACGCGTATTACTTCCTGTTCCTGCTGCTGACCATCGCGATCGTGTTTATCACCAGCCGCCTGCAGCATTCGCGCCTGGGCCGCGCTTGGGTGGCGATCCGCGAAGATGAAATCGCCGCCAAGGCCATGGGCATCAATACCCGCAACGTGAAACTGCTGGCGTTCTCGATGGGCGCCTCGTTTGGCGGCATTGCCGGCGCGATGTTTGCGTCGTTCCAGGGCTTCGTGTCGCCGGAATCGTTCTCGCTGACGGAATCGATTGCCGTGCTGGCGATGGTGGTGCTGGGCGGTATCGGCCACATCCCGGGCGTGATCATGGGCGGCGCGCTGCTGGCGGCGTTGCCGGAAGTGTTGCGCCACGTGGTGGAGCCGTTGCAGCACAAGCTGTTCGGCCACGTCATTATCGAAGCGGAAGTGCTGCGCCAGTTGCTGTACGGCCTGGCCATGGTGGTGATCATGTTGACGCGTCCGGCCGGCCTGTGGCCGTCGCCCAAGCACGAAGACCGTCCGGATGGCGATTCGGACACCAAAGAGCAATCGTCCGGCGTCATGCCAGCGTGAGGAAGTAGGAATGAGCGACCAGATTATGTTGAATATCGCCGGCGTGAATAAACGTTTCGGCGGTCTGCAGGCGCTGACCGATGTCGGCATCAAGATCATGCAGGGCCAGATCTATGGCCTGATCGGCCCGAACGGCGCCGGTAAAACCACGTTTTTCAACGTGATTACCGGCCTGTACCAGCCCGATACCGGCACCTTTGAACTGGCCGGCAAGCCGTATTCGCCGTCGGCGCCGCATGAAGTGGCGAAGGCGGGGATTGCCCGCACCTTCCAGAATATCCGCCTGTTTGGCGAGATGACGGCGCTGGAAAACGTCATGGTGGGCCGCCACGTGCGCTCGCGCCAAGGCGTGTTTGGCGCGATTTTCCGGCACAAGGCGGCGCGCGAGGAAGAAGCGTCGATCCGTGCGCGGGCCCAGGAGTTGCTCGATTTCGTCGGCATCGGCGCGTTTGCCAACCGCACTTCGAAGTTCCTGTCGTATGGTGACCAGCGCCGCCTGGAAATCGCCCGCGCCCTGGCGACCGACCCGCAATTGCTGGCGCTCGATGAACCGGCGGCCGGCATGAATGCCACGGAAAAGCTGGCACTGAAGGAATTGCTGGTGAAAATCAAGGCCCAGGGCAAGACCGTGCTGCTGATCGAGCACGACGTCAAGATGATGATGAGCCTGTGTGACCGCATTACGGTGCTGGAATATGGCAAGCGCATTGCGGAAGGCTTGCCGGCGGAAATACAAAGCAATCAGGCGGTGATCGACGCCTACCTGGGAGGATCGCACTGATGTCGGAGAATGTCTTAAAAGTTTCGGGCCTGAAGGTGGCGTATGGCGGCATCAAGGCCGTCAAAGGCATCGACCTGGAAGTCAACAAGGGGGAATTGGTGACCCTGATCGGCGCCAACGGCGCCGGCAAGACCACCACCCTGAAAGCCATTACCGGCACGCTGCCGGCCTGCAAAGTCGAGGGTACGGTGTCGTACCTGGGCAAGTCGCTGAAGGGCACGCAGTCGTTCCACCTGGTCGAGCAAAAGCTGGCGATGGTGCCGGAAGGCCGCGGCGTGTTCACCCGCATGACCATCCTGGAAAACCTGCAGATGGGCGCCTACACGCGCGATGACAAGGCCGGTATCGAGGCCGATGTCGCCAAGTGGTTCGACATCTTCCCGCGCCTCAAGGAACGTGCCGGCCAGCTGGCGGGCACGCTGTCCGGCGGCGAGCAGCAAATGCTGGCGATGGCGCGCGCGCTGATGTGCCATCCGACCCTGCTGTTGCTCGACGAGCCGTCGATGGGCTTGTCGCCGATTATGGTCGAGAAGATTTTCGAAGTGATCCGCAATGTCTCGAAGGAAGGCATCACGATCCTGCTGGTGGAGCAAAACGCCAAGCTGGCGCTGCAGGCGGCGCACCGTGGCTACGTGATGGAATCGGGGCTGGTGACGATGACCGGCAATGCGAAGGACATGCTCGACGATCCGCGCGTCAAAGCCGCCTACCTGGGCGAATAAACCCCGTCCGCGCAGTCGGGGCGTTTGCTATCGCCCCAACGGCGAACGATAGTGCTTTTGGGGCCAGGCCCCTTTTTGGGGGGGGCTGGCCCCAAAGTTCGGCGCGGACATTGTCGTGATTCCACTATACTGGCGCTTCCCCTTCCCTGGAGAAGCGCCGGCCATGCTCGTCAAATCCCTGCCTGAACTGGAATTGCTGGAACAGTTGATTGATGAGGGCAGGCAATGGCTGACGGTGGAAACCGCCTGCACCGTGGCCGCTGACAGCAAGCAGTTTCCGGTGCATGTGCTGACACTCGGCAGCACCGATCCCCAAGCCCCGGCATTGGGCCTGTTTGGCGGCATCCACGGCCTGGAACGGATCGGCACCCAGGTCATCCTGTCGTTCCTGCAATCGCTGGTGGCGCGACTGCGCTGGGATGACGTGTTGCAGCGCCAGTTGTCGGAAATCAGGCTGGTGTTGATGCCACTGGTCAATCCGGGCGGCATGTACCTGGCCACGCGCGCCAATCCGCAAGGCATCGACTTGATGCGCAACTCGCCGGTGCAAGCCAGTGAACGGGTGCCGCTGCTGTTGGGCGGACAGCGCCTGTCGTCACGCTTGCCGTGGTACCGGGGCCGCTTTGGCGCCCCGATGGAAGCCGAGAGCCGCGCCGTGTGCACGGTGGTCGAGCGTGAATTGCTGCCGCGCCGCTTCAGCCTGACCCTCGATTGCCATTCCGGCTTTGGCTTGCGTGACCGTATCTGGTTCCCCCATGCGCATACGCGCACGCCGATCAGCCACTTGCCGGAAATCGCTGCGCTGGAAGAATTATTTACCGGCAGCTACCCGCACCACCCGTACACATTCGAGCCGCAAAGCCTGCAATACCGCACCCATGGCGATTTGTGGGATTACCTGTACCTGAAGGCGGCGCGCCAGGCCGACACGCTGTTCTTGCCGCTGACGCTGGAAATGGGCTCGTGGCTGTGGGTCAAGAAAAATCCGCGCCAACTGTTTTCCCGGCTGGGCGCGTTCAATCCGACGTTGCTGCACCGCCAGCAGCGGGTCTTGCGCAGCCACCTGATGTGGTTCGAGTTCTTGATGCGGGCGGTGGCGGCGCATGCGCGCTGGCTGCCGGACGACCTGGCGCGGCCGCTGCAGCGCAAGCGGGCCCTGGCGCGGTGGTACGGGCTGGGCACGGCGTGACAGCGCCGGTCTGGGTCTTGTTGCGCGGCCTGGTGCGGGAGCGCCGCCACTGGGGCGCGTTTCCCGCACAATTGCAGGCGGCGCTGCCGGGCAGTGTCATTGTCACGCCGGATTTGCCGGGCAATGGCCGCCGCTGCCATGAAACCAGTCCGGTCACGGTGGCGGGCATGGTGGCGGCATTGCGGGCGGAACTGGCGGCGGAATTGGCGGCGCGCGGTCTCGCCGGGCCCGGGCCCGTGCATGTGCTGGCGCTGTCGCTGGGCGCCATGGTGGCGACGCAATGGCGTGCGGGTTATCCGGAAGAGATTGCCCGCTGCGTGCTGATCAACACCAGCATGCGCCCGTTTAGCCCGTTCTATCAGCGCTTACTATGGCGCAACTACCCGGCCATTGTGCGGGCCCTGGTGTGCGGTAACGCCGCCAGCCGCGAAGCGCTGATTTTGCGCCTGACCAGCACACGCCATGGCGAAGATGCGGGATTGCGGCGGCAGTGGCAGGCCTGGCAGCAGGAATGTCCGGTCACGCGCAGCAATGCGCTGCGCCAGTTGCTGGCGGCCAGCCGCTATCGGGCGCCGGCCACGGCCGGTGAGGGACCGTTATTGATCTTGAACGGCGCGCGCGACCGACTGGTCGATCCGCGCTGCTCGCAGCGTCTGGCGCAGGCATGGCGCGCGACGCTGTGCACGCATCCGGAAGCCGGGCATGATTTGCCGCTCGATGCGGGCGACTGGGTGGCCGGGCAGGTGGCCGCTTGGATGGCGGGCAGGGCGCTGGTGCGCTAAAGCGCATTGAAATTAAGCGCGTCAACATAAAGCGCGTCGACACAAGCGCGGCGCAAAAAAAATGCCCCGGGCTGAGCCGGGGCAGTGAAGGACATCCGCTGGAGAGGACACCACGGATGCCGAGGAGACCTTGAATCAGCGGATCCGGCGACCTGCTGCAGGGCAGGGGCCGGAAGCTTCATACCATTACTTCTTCGGGGTAACCTTGGCAGCGGCGGCAGCGAACTGGTTCACAGCGGCGTTCAGGTTGGTTTCGATGGCTTCCGAAGCTTGCTTGGCGGTCTTGGTGAACTGCTCGTAACCGGCGCTGGCGTTGCCCAGGGTCGATTTCAGCAGAGCGATCGCGTTTTCGGAACCGGCTGGGGCGTTCTTGCTCACTTCGTCCACCAGCGAGATAACTTTGCGGTTGGTTTCAGCGATTTGGGTTTCAGCGGCTTTGGTGAATTCAGCCTGGGTGCCGGAAGCGATGGCGGCCAGGTGACGGCCGTAAGCCAGGGCTTTTTCAGCGGTCGGCTGGGCTTGGGCGGCGGTCAGGGAGAAGAATTCTTGTGGATCTTTGGCGGCCAGCAGTTGCTTGGCGGCGATCGACGACTCTTCCAGCGAAGCTTTGGCGGCGCTCAGGTTCAGGTCCACCAGTTTTTCCACGCCTTCGAACGCTTTGTTGGTCAGCGACGAGAAGATCGCGAATTGGCTTTCGAAATTAGCTTTGGTGGCGTTGGAAAATTGTTCAGGAATAGCAAACATGTAAATCTCCAGTTTTGAGTGGATCAAGCGGTTATACCTGTAGTCAACAACTTTACGTCTGGTGATTCAGGCCGGGATAGTGAATGGTGCATCGCAACAAGGCCGATTTTACGGACTTCGGTTAGTAAGTCAAGTGATTTTTGTGCATTGCACAAAGGTATCTACTGGGCACCATTCTGCGCGTGTAAAGCTTGCCGTGTGCAAGCCATGGCGCGGCCCAAGCGGCATCGGGTGTTGCAAAAAATAGAACGCTCATGCTGCACTTGCGGCATAGAAATAAGCGTTGCGGCATGGCGTGGTTTACCGTGGCGCAACGCGCCGATGTTTCGCCCATGTTAGACTCATGGCCCCCGGCGTTGTCATTCCCGCTGCACCGTCTACCCCACACTTCTGGTTGCTCATGTCCCGGCCTGCCTTGTCACCGATCCCCGTCTTTTTCGTTTTCCTGTGGAGTACCGGCTTCATCGTCGCCAAGTTCGGTTTGCCCTATGCGCCGCCGCTGATGTTCCTGCTGCTGCGCTTTACCGGTGTGCTGGCGCTGCTGGCGCCGGCCGTGCTACTGATGAAAGCGCCGTGGCCGACCGGGAAGATCGGCCACGTGGCGCTGGCCGGTGTGTTATTGCAGGCCGGCTATTTGTCGGGCGTGTGGGTGGCCATCAAGCTGGGCATGCCGGCCGGCGTCACGGCGCTGATCGTCGGCATGCAGCCGATCCTGACGGCGGTTTCGGCGCCGCTGATCGGCGAATCGGTGCGGCCGCGCCAGTGGCTGGGGCTGGGCTTTGGCCTGGCCGGCGTGGCGCTGGTGGTGTACGCCAAGATCACCATGATCGGCTTGTCCGTGGCGGCGATTGCGCTGTGCGTGTTCGCGCTGCTGTCGATCACGGCCGGCACCATGTACCAGCGGCGCTTTTGCCCGCAATTTGATTTACGCACCGGCACCATTATCCAGTTTGCCGCGTCGTTCCTGTTGGTGTGGCCGTTTGCCGTGTACTTTGAGGAATTCTCTGACATACAATGGACCCCGCGCTTCCTGGGCGCGCTGGCCTGGGCCGTGCTGGCGCTGTCGATTGCCGCCATCTTCCTGCTGTTCGCCCTGATTCGCCGCAGCGACGCCACCAAGGTCACCAGCCTGCTGTACCTGACGCCGCCCACCACGGCCGTGATGGCATGGCTGATGTTTGGCGAAGCGTTCACTGTCCTGGGCGTGGCCGGCATGGCGCTGGCCGTGACCGGGGTGTTCTTTGTCGTGAAACCATCTCAATAACTACCATTATGATTTCCACACCCGACCAGCAAGCGGTGGACGCCGCGATCACCTCTCGCCGCTCGATCCGCGCTTTCCTGCCGACCCCGGTGGCACGGGAAGACCTGGAGCAGATCCTCGAGGTGGCGGCGCGCGCCCCCTCCGGCACCAATACCCAGCCATGGAAAGTGTATGTGCTGAGCGGCGAGAAAAAGCGCGAACTGACGGCGCGTATCCTGGCCGTCCATGCCGATCCCGCGCTGGCGCAACAGCACACCGAGGAATATGCGTATTACCCAAGTGTCTGGCAGTCGCCCTATATCGACCGGCGCCGCAAGGTCGGCTGGGATTTGTACAAATTATTGGGCTTGGGCCGCGACAACAAGGCCGGCATGGCGGCCCAGCACGGCCGCAATTACGCCTTCTTTGACGCGCCTATTGGCCTCATGTTTACCATCGACCGGGTAATGGCGCAGGGCTCCTGGCTGGACTATGGCATGTTCCTGCAAAACATCATGGTGGCGGCGCGCGGACGGGGCCTGGATACTTGCCCGCAAGCAGCGTTCACGCAATACCACACGATTATTCGTGCGGTGCTCGATTTGCCGCATAATGAAATGGTCGTGTGTGGCATGTCGCTGGGGTACGCCGACCCTGACAAGATTGAAAACACGCTGGTCACCGAACGTGAATCGTTAGCCAACTTCGTGAAATTTGTGGACTAGAAACGCTGTGGTCTGTCGACCGCGCAGAGTGAAAAAATGCGCCCCGGAATGCTTGCGGGTGGCTTTTGTTTTGCTACACTGCAACGGGAGTAGTCACACTGCATTGTGGGGATGGAAATGAACAAATTTGCTATTGGCGCCTTGCTATCGGCGTTGTGTGTCGCCCTACCGGTGACCACGGTACAGGCCAAAGACAGTGCGCGCAAAACGTCGGTCAAGAAGGTCAAGGCGGAGGGGAAAGCCAAGCCAGCCAAGCAGCGTTTGCGTGTCGCCGCCGCGCCGGACCCCGACCGTAAAGTGCGCCGCGTCATCACCGTCAATGGCAAGCGCAAGGTGGTGTATCAACGCATCCTGACCGCCGCCCCGGCGCTGGCGTCGCCCACCATGGGCGAATTGGCCGGGCTGGGCCTGACGCAGGACCCGCTGGCGCTGCAATCGAATGTGGCGTACGTGCTGGACCAGGCCAATTCCGAGGTGCTGTTTGAAAAAAATGCCAACGTCGCATTGCCGATCGCGTCCATCACCAAGATGATGACCGGCCTGGTGGTGGTGGAAGCCAACCAGGACATGGATGAAGTGTTGTCGATCTCGGATGACGACATCGACCAGGAAAAACACACCGGCTCGCGCCTGAAAGTCGGCACCCAGCTGACGCGGGCATCGATGCTGCAACTGGCGCTGATGAGCTCGGAAAACCGCGCGGCCTCGGCACTGGGTCGCAATTATCCGGGCGGCTTGCCGGCGTTTGTCGAGGCCATGAACGCCAAGGCCCGCGCGCTGGGGATGACGGATACCTATTACGTGGATTCCAGCGGCTTGTCCAAACGCAACATGGCCAGCGCCCGCGACCTCGCGAAACTGGCGATGGCGGCGTACCAGCACCCGTTGCTGCGTGAATATTCGACGGCGCCGAAAGCGGTGGTGGAGGCCAGCGGTCGTCCGATGCACTTCGGCACGACGAACCGCCTGATCGCCACGCCGGGCTGGGAAATCGGGCTGCAAAAGACTGGTTTTATTAATGAAGCGGGGCGTTGCCTGATGATGCAAGCGGTGATCCAGGGCCGCGCCGTCATCATGGTCTTGCTCGATGCAAAAGGTTCGGCCGCCCGTGCCGCCGATGCGGGCCGCGTGCGCAAGTGGCTCGAAGCCATCAAACCGTCCAGCATCATCGGCGCCAGCACCTCGGTTGGCAGCGGCGCCACGACGCCGCGGGCGTATTCGTCGGGGATGTAATTTCCGCTCCGCAAACAGCAAGGCCGGCAATAACGCCGGCCTTTTTTCTGGAGCGGTAGGG
>JAIENA010000081.1 GCA_019751755.1 Burkholderiaceae bacterium
CAAGCTGATTGTGCCGGCCGTGTTGCGCCGGCTGCGCCAATAGCGGCCCGATCAGAGGCGCATCAGAGACGCAACTGGCCCTGGATACTGTCGTCCAGCGTTTTCCCGAGCACCGCGCCGGCCATGATCTTGGCGCTGGCCACCACGTCGCCATGCTGGTTGTCCCAATAGTAGCCTTGCGTCGGCGTCACGCGGATCACCGTGATGCGGGGATCGGCTTCGCCCTGGGTAAACCAGGTTTTCAGTGCGAAGCTCCATAGTTCGTGGATGCGCGCCTGGTCGCGGGAAATGACAGCGTGGCCATCGAGGTACAGGAAACCCGAATGCGCCGAGCCCTGGAAATACAGGCGTACGGCCGGATTGGCGTCCAGCTCATCATTTTTATGGCTGTCAGCCGCGCTGAGGAACCAGAGGTTGCCGCTGTCGTCGACTTCCAGCGGGCTCATTGGGCGCACGCCGCTGGTCGTACAAAAGAAACAGGTCTTGGCATCCTCGACCATGGAGCGGATGCGGTGCACCGCGTCGCGGCCGGACAGGTCGCAATGGTTGCTGTCGGGATGTTGCTGATCATTCGATTGCATGGCGGGCTCCTGAGTTGCGCGCGGGCCGGAACGGCCGCACCGGCATCCATGGTAGGGATGCCGGTGCGGCGGGTCGGTGCAGCAGCTAACGCAGCGGCGCGATTGGTCAACGAAAACCCGCGACGAAAACCCGCGACGAAAACCCTCGATGAAAACCCGGCCGCCGGGTTGCCCTTTACTTGAACGAATACGTCGCACTGCCAAACCAGCGCCGCCCGCGCGGATCGGTGTAGGTCGGGTCGTAGCCGGAAATAAAGTAATACGCCTGGTTCGAATATGGCGGGCTGGTATCGAAGATATTCTGCACCCCGGCGCGCAGCCGCAGGCGCTTGTTGGCCTGGTATGAGGCGGACAAATCCCACAGCGAATAGGCTTTCACGCGGTTCGGCGCCACCACCGTGCCGTTGTCGACATTGATGGCAGTATTCTGGTCGACATAGCCGCTTGAATACGTATGCGACAGGTAGGCCGACAGCGCACCGCGTTCCCAGTCGAACGTTGCGGTATGGCGCCAGCGCTGTACCACCCCATCCGTCACGAAACGTCCCAGGTTGCTGACGTAGGCATCGCCCGGCGCGTTCTGGATGCGTGACTTCAGCACATAAGTGCCGTTCAGGCGTGCGCCGATGCGGCCCATCGGGGTGGTCGTGCCGCGCCAGTCGATCGACACATCGAGCCCGGATGCCTGCTGTGCGCCACGGTTTTCCTTGCGCAGTTCGATGTAGTCGATCTGGTCGTCTTCATCGCGGTGCACCAGGTTGCCGTATTTGGCCAGGTTGCCGAGGATGATGTCGTCGCCGATTTCGGAGATCAGGTCGGTGCGCTTGATGTTCCAGTAATCGAGCGACAGGTTGGCGTCCCGCGTGGCGGCCCAGACGGCGCCCACGGAGACCTGGCGGCTATGTTCGGGCTTCAGATTCTTGTTGCTGTAGCGCCGCACTTCCCAGTTATCCGCGCAATCGGCATAGTTATTCTCGACCGTCGCGCAATAAACCGGATCGGGCAGGGTGGCCGTGGCGCTGATCAGCGTTGGACGGAACAAGTCCACCATCGATGGGGCGCGGAAGCCGCGTCCGGCCGAGCCGCGCAGCATCAGTTCCGTCGATGGCCGGTAGCTGAGGCCGACTTTTGGGCTGGCCGCGCCACCGACGATCTGGTAATGGTCATAACGGGCCGATAATTGGGCTTCCCATTGTTTGGCGAACGGCAGCAGCAGTTCGCCATAGATGCCCTCGACATGACGGCTGTCGTTGGTGGCGCGTCCGCCCGGAGGCGCCGCGTCGTTGTTGATGTTGTCGCTGAGCAGCAGTGCCGATGGGTTAAAGCGCGTGCGTTCGCGCCGCGCTTCGCCGCCCACGGCCAGCGCCATCATGCCGCCGTCCATCCGTCCCAGCTCGCGGCTGAGTTTGAAGTCGATACTGTCCATGGTGCCGCGCGAACGGCGCACATCATCGTTGACCTGAATCGCGTTCAGCAACGCCACGCCGGCCGCGCTGGACGGACCGAACGGGTTGATGATGCCATCGGTAATGCCTTGCTGGAGTTGGTCGTATAGCAGGTAGCCGTGGGTATCCTTGTCCGCCACCGTGTTGACGCTGTGGTTGAGGGCCACGTCATAATCCCATTTGCCGGCAACCCCATTGACGCCGACCACCACGCGTGTGCCCGTGCTGGTCAATTCACTGGTGCGGCGGCCCGCCTCATTGAGGCGTATGCGCAATTCCAACTCGCCAGGGATGTCATCATCGAGCGTGTCCAGGCCGGTGTTGGCCAGTTGCGGCACCTTGCGGTAATCAATATAGGCTTTGACGCGCGCGGTCGATGCTACGTAGTGGGTGCGGGCGCGGGCATAGGATGCCTCCGCATACAGTTGCGCCACAGGATTCAGCTGGAACACGGCGCGGCCCAGCAAGCTGGTTTTTTCCGACTTCGGATACAGCTCGGTATCGCGCATGTAGTTATAGGTGCAGCCATTTTCTCCGCCCGTGCCCTGCGGCAGGTACAGGTTGGCGGGCGGGGCGCAATTCGGTGCCGACAGGTTGATCAGCCGGTTGACGATCGGCTTGCCATTGATGGTGTAGCCGATATCCTGCAAATGGTCGCGCTGCGCGGACGTCAGACGGATATTGGCGGGGCTGGTATAGCCGGACAGCAGATGCCCCAGCCGTTCATCGATATGCAAATCCTTGATGAAGCTGCGCTGCGACGTGTTCAGTCTGTCCGTGTGCTGGAAGTCCGCCACGCCAAACAGATTGAAGCCGTTTTGCACCACGTCGCCGATACCGGCCGCAATGCTGGCGGTGCGCTTGCCGGCACCGCCTTCTTTGGTCGATGCGCCATAGGCGGCCAGTTCCAGGCCCTGGAAATCGCGCCGCGTAATAAAGTTGATCACGCCGCCAATCGCGTCCGTGCCATACAGCGAGGAAGCGCCATCGAGCAGTACCTCCACGCGTTGCAGCGCGGCGGCCGGAATATTATTCAAGTCGACACCGGTGTCGTCGCCCGGCGACGCGAAATTGGCCATGCGGCGGCCATTGAGCAGCACCAGCGTGGAGGAAGTGCCGATGCCGCGCAAGTTGGCGCTGTTGAAGCCACGCTGGTCGCGGCCATCAGAGATGCTGGCGCCGTCAGTCAGGCCCCCGATGTTGGAGGCAATGCGGGCAATCAGCTCCGACGCCGTGGTGACGCCGGCCTTGTCCATTTCCGCGCGCGTGATGATGTGCACCGGCAGCGAGGTTTCCGCTTCCACCCGCTTGATGGCCGAACCGGTGATTTCAACCCGGATCGGCGTGTCCGTGCCGGTATTGATCGGGTTGTCTTGCGCAGCGGCGTGGCTGGCGGCGGCCAGCAAGGCCCCCGCCGCCAGCGCTTGCGCGCGCTTCCTTGACTGCTGTTTGATCCGCTTGTTCATGTAATCCCCCGGGCTGTTGATCTATTGTTATGTTTGTTGAGCCGATCATACCATCGGGGCGTGCGTTGCGGGGCGGTGCGGCTCGCCACACCGCATGGCACAGCATTTGCTGCTATGCATCATGCGCGCCCGGATCAGGGGTGTGGCGGAGCGATTTGATCGATAGCGGGGCATGGATGCACCGGTTTAGTGCAGCCAACCAGTGCAGTGAAACAGAACCAAGAAACCGGAGCACCATGAACAACGATTGCCTGCAATTTCCCCGCGTAGACTTGTTGGCCGCCGCCATGGCGCCGCCATCGGCGGCGCCGGGATCGGGCGATGCGCGGCGCATCGTGCGCGAACGGGCGTTGCGCGCCAGCGCGGTCGATGACGCGGCCGGGCTGGGGCGCTGGTGGTATGAACATCGCCACGGTCGCCTGTATTTGTCGGCGGTGGCGGCCGACCTGCTGGGCATTGCGGCCAGCGGCTGCCACGCCGTCGAGGAAGCGCTGCTGTATGTGGCGCCCAATGACGCGTGGCGTTTGCGCAGCACGTTCGGCGCCATCACCGATACGCACCTGGGCATCGCCTGCGAATTTCGGGTCAGCGCGCCGGGACGTGGCACGCGCTGGCTGAAAGTGCAGCCGGTGGCGCGCGAAGGGGACGCCATCGTGGCCGGCATGGTGGTCGATATCACGGCCACCAAGCACGCGGCCATGCGTGAGCGCTTCAGTTTCGCACTGACCCAATACCTGATCGGCACCGATACTTTCGACGCCGCCATCCATAAAATCATCCAGCTGGTGTGCGATGAACTGGGCTGGGATTGGGGCGCGTTCTGGGTGCGGGACGAACCGGAAGCGCGTCCCGGGGTGTTGCGCTGTCGCCACGTGTGGCATGCGGCCACCGGCGATTACACGGAATTGCGCTCGGTCACCACCACCATCGCCAGCGATACCGATCACGGCATCCTGGGCCAGGTCTGGAGCGGCAAAGCACAATGGCTCGATGCCGACACCTTACCCGCACAACCCGCCGACAGTGGACCATCGGCCGACACCCAGGAAGCGGCGCGGTTTGCCAGCGCGCTGCGCTGCGGCCTGCAGTCGGGCTATTTTTTCCCCGTCACCTATACCGGCGGCGACGGCGGTCTGCACAGCGCGGGCATCCTTGAATTCTTTTCGCGCGAGCCGCGCCAGCGCGAAGCGCAATTGCCGGGGCTGGCCGAATCGATCAGCGCCCTGATCGCCCAGACCGCGCAGCGCATGGCGCAGCAGGAGCGCATGCGCGTGCTGGCGCAGACCGATGAAATGACGGGCCTGGTCAACCGTGCGCATTTTCATTATCTGCTGGACCGGGCGTGCGAGCAGTGCCCGTCGTACAGCGGCTTTGGCGTGCTGTATATCGACCTTGACCAGTTCAAACCGATCAACGACGCCTTCGGTCACGCGGCCGGCAACGTGGTGCTCAAAGGGTTTGCCGAGCGGCTGCGCCAGATGGCGCCCGAAGGCGCGGTGGTGGCGCGCCTGGGCGGCGACGAATTTGCCATGATGACCGGCTATGGCCTGGACGCGCCGGCGGTGGAAGCGCTGGCGCAGCGCGTGACGGCCTGCGCCCGCGAACAATTTCAGTACATGGGCCATGAATTGTCGGTGTCGGCCAGTATCGGCATCAGCATGTTCCCGGCGCACGGCGCGAATACGGCGCAATTGCTGCACGCGGCGGACGCCGCCATGTATGCCAGCAAGCGCAATGGCCGCAACCGGGTCAGCCATTACAGCGACGCGCAGGGCGCCGAGCAGGACGTGCTGGCCAAGCAATTGATCATGCTGTCGGAACTGCAGCATGGCTTCGAGCGCGGCGAATTTTTCCTGGCCTACCAGCCAATCATGGATGCCCACGGCGAAACCTTGCACGCGGTCGAAGCGCTGATCCGCTGGCGCAAGGCGGACGGCACCATCGTGCCGCCGGACCAGTTCATTCCGGTGGCCGAGCAAAGCCGGCTGATCGTCCACCTGGGACGCTGGGTGGTGCAGCAGGTCTGCCGCGACCTGCCGCTGATGCACGCGGCCGGCATACAGGGCGTCAAGGCGCACATCAATATGGCGGCGCCGGAATTCCTCGACAGCGCCTTGCCGGCCGAACTGCTGGCCACCGTGCGCGCGGCCGGCATCGCCCCATCCAGCCTGCAACTGGAACTGACGGAAAACATGGTGATGTCGCACATCGATACCTCGCTGCCGATCATGCGCAAGCTGACGCAGATGGGCTTTGAACTCAGTCTCGATGATTTCGGCATGGGCTACTCGTCGCTGTCGCTGCTGAAAACCCTGCCGATCGCGTCCCTCAAGATCGACCGCCTGTTCCTGCAAGGCGTGCCGCGTGAACGCGATGATTGCGCGATCGTCCGTACCATGCTGGACCTGGGCCGCAACATGGGCATCGGCGTGATTGCCGAGGGCGTGGAAAACGATGCGCAACTGGGTTACCTGCGCCAGTTCGGCTGCACCCAGGTGCAGGGCTACCTGCTGGGCCGCCCGATGACCTTGCCGTTGCTGCTGGAACGCCACGGTAAGCGATAAGGCCGGCCTCGCGCGCCGCCTTTCCTCCCGCGTCAATTGTGTTTGCATCGAACACGGTTCAAGCCTATACTCGATCTATGTTGTATGATGTCCTACAACCTAAGCTAAGGGCAAAAACCAACTAAGGAGGCAGCATGGGCATACACCGAACGCTATTGCGGCGCATGTTTGACGCCGCGGTGGCGGCCGCGCAGCCGTCGGCCTGCCTGCCGCCGCACCTGCCGGCGCCGCCCAAGGGACGCACCATCGTGATTGGCGCCGGCAAGGCGTCGGCGGAGATGGCGCGCGTGTTCGAGCGCCACTGGTCCGGTCTCCTGCAAGGGCTGGTGGTGACGCGCTATGGCGATGCGGTCCCGTGCGAACGGATCACCATCGTCGAGGCGGCGCACCCGGTGCCCGATGCGGCCGGGCTGGAGGCGGCGCGCCGCATCCGCGCGCTGGTGACGGGGCTGGCCGAGGACGACCTGGTGGTGTGCCTGGTGTCCGGCGGCGGCTCCGCGCTGCTGGTCGAGCCGGGCGAGGGCCTGACGCTGGACGACAAGCAAGCCATCAACCGCGCGCTGTTCGCGTCGGGCGCGACGAATGCGGAAATGACTTGCGTGCGGCGCCACCTGTCGGCCATCAAGGGCGGCCGGCTGGCGGCGGCGTGCTGGCCGGCGCGGGTGGTGACGTTGCTGATGTCGGACGTGCCGGGCGACGATCCGGTCGACATCGCGTCCGGTCCGACGGTGGGCGACGCCAGCACCTGCGCCGATGCGCTGGCGATCCTGCGCCGGTACGCGATTCACGTGCCGCACGCGGTGCTGGAATTACTCGAGAGCGGCGCCGGCGAATCGGTCAAGCCGGGCGATGCGCGGCTGGCCCGCTGTGAAACGCGCTTGATCGCCACGCCGCAACGGGCGCTGGAAGCGGCGGCGGCGGTGGCGCGCGAGGCCGGCGTGGCGGTGCATATCCTTGGCGACGATATCGAAGGGGAGGCGCGCGAGGTCGGTATCGTGATGGCTTGCATTGCGCGCCAGGCGGGCAAATGGTCGCAGCCGTTTTCGCCGCCGTGCATCCTGGTGTCGGGCGGCGAGACCTCGGTGACCTTGCGCGGCAAGGGGCGGGGCGGGCGCAATGTGGAATTCTTGCTGGCGCTGGGCGTGGCGCGCGATGGCCACACCGGCATCCATGCGATCGCGTGCGATACAGAGGGTGTCGACGGCGTCGAAGGTATCGATGGCATCGATGGCATCGATGGCGTCGAGGAGATCGCCGGTGCGCTGCTCGATCCCGGCACGTTGGTGCGCGCGCGCCTTGGGCATCAAGCCGCGCGACAGCCTGGCCAACCATGATGGCCACGGCTATTTCCAGGCGCTGGGCGACTCCGTGGGGTGCGGGCCGACGCTGATCAACGTGAATGATGTCCGAGCGATTGACGTGGACGCCACCCCGCCTGGCTAGAACAGGTTGCCGATGTCCTTGTACACCAGCTGCACCCCGGTCGCCAGCAGCCCGGCCTGTGCGATCCGGTAGAACCAGGTGGTGTTGACCCTGTCCTGCAGCCACATGCCAAAGCGCACGCCGAGCGGCACCAGCGGCGCCAGCGCCAGGCTGGTGGCCAGGTTGTCGGCGGTAAACTGGCCCAGCCACGCATACGGCACCAGCTTGACCGCGTTGACGAAGGTGAAGAAGACGCTGATGGTGGCGACATAGCGCACCTTGTCGAGCTGCTGCGGCAGCATGTACACCATCACCGGCGGGCCGCCGGCGTGCGCGATAAAGCTGGTTAGCCCGGACACGCCGCACCAGAACGTGCCCTTGAGTGGCGAGCGGCCGGCCGCATGCTGTTTTGCCGCCAGGCCCAGCCAGCTGTTGAGGGTAAAGGCGATCGCCAGGCCACCGATCATCAGGCGGATCACGCTCTCGGTCAACATGCCGAAGGTCAGCGCGCCGATGGCGATGCCGATCAGCGCACCGGGCAGCATGATTTTCAGGTTGTCGGTATCCCATTTGCGGTAATACGCGCGCAATCCCACCAGGTCCATCAGGCACAGGATCGGCAGCATCACGGCCGCCGCCTGCACCGGCGAGATGGCCAGCGCCATCAGCGGCACCGCCACGCCGCCCAGCGCGCCGCCGAAGCCACCCTTGGAAATGCCTGTCAGCAGGACGGCGGGGATGGCGGCGGCATAGAACAGCGGGTCGGTGATCAGCATGGCGTGGGGGCGGGCAAGGGGGCTATCGGGTGGTGCGGATGCCCATTATAAGTAGGCTGGGAATAGTCTGCCGATGGCCCCGCTAAAGCATAAGGCAAAGCTTATTAATCACGCATAATAATTAATTTTTATTCCGCGATTAACGATCGTATATTGGCAGCTCCGCAAGCACCCACTCACGAAAGACGAGAGCCATGACGATCAACGCGATTCTGCTGAACCTGGATGAAATCCTGTTCGATACGGCGCCACTGCACCTGGCGGCGATCCGTGCCGCGATGGAAGGCAGCGGCGTGCCGCTGCGCTGGAGCATGCCGGAATTGTGCGAAGTGGCGTCCACCGTCGGCTGGACCCGGGTACTGGACGTGGCGCTGCCACAGGACGAGCAAGCCGGCGGCAAAAGCGGCGGCAAGGCTGGCGCCAAGGCTGGCGCCAAGGCTCAATCACGCGCGATCGACCTCAATGCCGCCCACCACCGGCATTTCCACGCGGCGCTGGCGACCCGCAAGCCGGAGGCCAATCCGCGCGGCCTGCAGCTGATCAAGGATGCACTGGACGCCGGCTGCAAGCTTGGCGTCATCAGCGACTTGCCGGCGCCATCGGTCGGCGCGCTGCTCGAGCAATTGTTTGGCAATGACGTCAACAGCAAGTTTTCCGTGGTGGCGTCACGCCACGATGCGCGCCACCGCCAGCATGACGGCCTGCATGCGCTGGCGCTGCGCACCATGGGCGTGGACGCGGAGGAAACCGTGTTGATCGACACCTCGCTGCCGAACCTGCTGGCGGCCCGCAAGGCCGGCCTGCGCACCGTGCATTTCAAGATGCCCGGCATCCTGAGCTGGACATCGCTGCCGGCGATGGCGTCGCGCGCCAGCGCCAACTGAGGCAGTCAGCGGGTGGCGATATCGGAACCGATATCATCATTATCAAGAACATGATTGGAAATTGAGCAGCGATCCACCTAAGATGGCATCAGCAGTCACCGGATCGTCACCCTCAGGAGAACCAGCATGACGCAGCAAAAGCACCCGACCAAGGAACAAATCCGGCAATACCTGGAAGCGCGCCAGGCCGAACGCTGCCCGCCGCCGTCGATGCAGGAAATCCGCCGGCAGTTGGGTTGGGACATGTTGCGCACGGCCGGCGGCCCGGCCACGCTGGGATACCGTTAAGCGGTGATGCTTGGCGGATTACGTTTCACTAATCCGCCCCGAAGCGCTATTAGCCCGTGTTGTGTGCTTTTGCACCACCGCCAGCAAGTCGGCCCAATCGACCGGCTTGGCAATAAAGTCATTCATTCCCGCCGCCTGGCATTGCGCCTGCTCCGACAAGGTGACACCGGCGCTCATGGCCAGCACCGGCAGCGCTAGCCGCAGCTCGTTGCGGATGCGACGGGTGGCTTCGAAACCATCCATGACCGGCATTTGCACATCCATGATCACCAGGTCGATCGCACCCGCATGGTCGCCCAGGTAGGCCACGGCTTCGGCGCCATTGTTGGCAATGGCCACGCTGGCGCCGCCATGTTCCAGCATACTGCGCGCCACCACCTGATTGAGCAGATTGTCTTCCACCAGCAGCAGCGACAGGCCCATAAGCGGCCGGCCCACGGCGGGTTCGGTGGTGGCGGGCGCGGTCGTCGGTTCCGGTGTCATGGTGGTGTGCTGGTGTGCTTTGACCAATGCATCATACAACGCGGCCTGCGTCAGTGGATGCGTCAGTACCGCGCCGGCCGCAGCCGCCCGCCGGCCCGCCTGGAGCTGGACCGCGTGGGCCGTCTCGATCAGCAGCGGCGCCAGCCCTTCCAGCGCGGCGGCTTGCCCATGTTCGGCCAGCACCACGCGGTAAGCCCGGTCCTGATTCCGTGCCGCCTGTGCCATGCGGTGGGCGGTGGCACTGTCGCCGGTCATGTCGGCGCTGTATCCCAGTCGCGTCGCGATGTGCGCCACGCTGGCCTGTTCCTGACCGTCCAGCCCCACGCACAGCAAGCGCAGCCCTTGCAGCGCCGCTGGCAATGGTTGGCGCGCGGGCAGCGCGGCGCTACGCAGTGGCAACTGCAGGCCGAAGGTGCTGCCGGCGCCCAGCGTGCTGCGCACATCGAGCATGCCACCCATTAATGCGGCCAGGCGGCGCGACAGTGCCAGTCCCAGTCCGGTCCCGCCAAAGCGGCGCGCCATCGAGCTGTCGGCCTGGTGGAACGGGATGAACAGGCGCTCGATCTGTTCCTGCGAGATGCCGATGCCGGTATCGCTGACCTCGCAGCGCAGCCATGGTCGGTGGTCCGGCCCGGTCAGCGTTGACAGCGAAACGGTCACCGCGCCCCGTTCGGAAAACTTGATGGCGTTGCCGACCAGGTTGAGCAAGATTTGCTGCAGCCGCAGCGCGTCGCCGTTCAGCGCATCGGGCACCTCGGGCGCGATCACGATGGCCACCGCCAAACCCTTGTCGCCGGCATGGATCGCCATCACCGACGCCAGCGCATCGATCACGTCGGCCAGGTAAAACGGTTCCTGCACCGCATCGAGTTTGCCCGCTTCGATTTTGGAAAAGTCGAGCACGTCGTTGAGTACCGCCAGCAGCGATTTGCCGGCCACGGAAATCATTTGCACGAAGCCCGCTTGCTGCGAACTGAGCGGCGTGTGGTCCAGCAATTGCACCGCGCCCAGCACCGCGTTCATCGGCGTGCGCAACTCATGGCTCATGTTGGCGACAAACAGGCTTTTGGCCGCGCTGGCCGCCTCGGCCTGGATTTTTGCTTCATTCAGTTCGCGCTCGGCGGCTTTTTCGCGCGTCACATCACGCAGGATCATGGCATAGCCGATGCACGCGCCACCTTGGCCCAGCACCGGGAACAATTGCATCAGCGCGAGGAACGCGCTGCCGTCTTGCCGTGTCCGTTCGCCCAGCTCCTCGAACTGGCCGTAGCGCTGCGCCGTATCGAGCATGGCGCGGGCCGCCGCCACGGCGGACTGGTCGGAACTGATCAGGCTCGACATCGGACGGTCGATGATGTCACTGTCGCCATAGCCGAACAGACGCGCCGCGCCGGCATTCCAGGTGGCGATCAATCCTGCCGGATCGAGCAGCACAATGGCGTGGTTGGCGATGTTTTCCGTCAGCAGCCGGAAGCGTGCCTCCGATTGTTCCAGGTTGGCCGCCGAGCGCACCACGTCGACCTGTGCCAGCTGGCGCGCCTTCACCAGGTTCAGGCCAAGGCCATAAAACAGCAGGCACACCAGCGTGCCCAGGGTCAGCACGATGTGGGCCTTGCCACGGTCGACGGTGGCATCGAACGCCGCGGTGGGACGCACGCGCAACACCCATTGGTGGCCATTGTCGCCCACCGTGACGGTCTGCAAGCTGGTGAGCGCGAGGTAGCTGGGCGCCTGGCCATGGTTGGCCGCGCTGGTATACATCAATTCGCCGTCCGGGCGACTGTCGAAGATATCGAGCCGGACTTTCTGCAGGCCGCCGCCACCGTCGAATATGCCGCTGACCAGGTCGCGCATGCGGAACGGGCTGAAAACGAAACCGGTGGGTGGCCCCAGCTCTTGTGCGCTGCGCGCCGCGCCGGTATATACCGGGTTGTACATCAGGAACCCGACCTGCTTGTCCTCGGTAATTTCCTGCACCAGCGTGACCGGCCCGGATGCGGTCAGGCGGCCATTTTGCATCGCCGCCCGCAGTGCGCCACGGCGCACCGGTTCCAGCAGCATGTCATAGCCGATGGCGGCGCGGTTGCGCGCGTTTTGCGGTTCCAGATAAGTCACCGCCACATAGGCGTCGCGCTGGCCCTCCGGCCACAGGCGGAAGGGTGCGTATTCGCGCCGTAGCGCCGCTGTTTCCTGGTCGGCGGAGGCTTGCGGAAGATAGCGCGCATAGCCCAGGCCCTGCAGGCCGGGATATTGGCGTTCGAGGTCGATGGCGGCGACGTATGCTTGCCACTCCGCGCGGTCCACCGAGGTCGATGCGTCGAACAGCGCCGCGCCGGCGCGCAGCAGCGATTCATAGGACGCCAGGCGGCTGGCAAGTTTTTCACGCACGGCGCTGGCGGCGTCGTCAAACCGCTCCTGGGTGCGCCGCTCGGAATCGGCATCGACCAACGCCCAGGTGCAGACGGTGGCGGCGATGCCCAGCCCCAGCGTCAGCGCCGGGGTCCAGGATAACGGCGGATGGGCATGCCCGTACTGGTCTTGCGCGTGGCGGCTGGCCGCCCGCTCGTCGCCATAGCCGGCCGTCAGCACCCACGCCACGATGGCCAGGATGGCGAGGAAGGTGCACAGCGACAGCAGCGAGTGCTGCAGCACGCCCGAGACGAAGGCGCCGCGCTGCATGGCGGTGGCGGGTACCGCGACCAGACAAATGATGGCCAGCACCAGACACACCGCCGCGCGCCCATGGCGCACCGCGGCCCAACCGGCGAACACCAGCAGCAGGTACGGCAGTGCGCGCGGCACGATCCATTGCTCCTGCTGCGGCACAAACACCAGCAACGCGCCACAGGCGGTGGCCACCAGCAGCGGCGCCACGCGCGCCAGCATGGCGCGGGTCCGGCCGCTGACGCCGCTCAGGCCGCTGCCCCGGTCGCGCCGAGGGCGCTGCTGTAACAACACCAGCAGCAGCGGCGAAATAATCAGCAGGCCAAGAAAGTCCCCGGTCCACCAGGTACCGGCCACCGTCGTCAGCGCGGCGGCGGGAACGATGCCGGACGCGCCCAGGATCAGCGCGCCGGTGGCGGCCGCCACCAGCGCGGCACCGGCCGCGATGGCGACGTACAGGTAGACTTCCTGCTGCGACTCCATGCGCTGCGGCCGCACCCGCCAGCGCCGCGCCAGCCACGCGGCCAGCACGGCTTCGAGCGTATTGCCGATGGCGATGGCGGCGGAGGTGGCAAAAATCACGGCGTCGGCGGCGACGTTGTTCGACTTGAATACCGCGACATTGGCGCAAAACGCGCCGGCCAGGATGGCTGGCCACAGCGGCATGCCAAAGCGTAGCAGCAGCGCCAGCGCAAAACCGGACGGCGGCCAGACCGGGCTGGCATTGCTTTGATCGAGCGCCAGCAGCAGCCCGAGCCGGGCCAGCGCGTAATACGCCAGTGCCGCCAGCACGAGGCGCAGCGCCATGGCCGGCTTGCGATGATCCAGTAACTGCGAGCGCACATCCATACGTGCCACCAGGCGAAAGAAAGTTTGGGTCAGGATACCCGAAAGGGCCCGGCGGGTGGTGGCCGTCGGCAGCCCGGCGGTGGCGCTATACCCACAACATCAGCGTGTTGGCCATCGCTTGCAACGCCGGCACGCAGCGCGACGTCGCTTCCGCCTTTGACGTTGCCGATGCCAGCATCGACACGCTGAGCGCCCCGAGCAATTGTCCGTGGCGGCTCTTGACCGGGACGGAAATGCCGCGCATGCCGATTTCATACTGGTTTTCCGTGATGCCGAAACCGGTGTCGCGGATCGCCAGCAATTCGCGCAGCAGCCCATCCTTGTCGGTCACGGTCAGGTGCGTATAGGCAATCAGCTCCACCCGCGCCAGCCACGCGTGCAGCTCCTCGTCCGGCAGGGCCGACAACAGCACCCGTCCGGCCGTCGAGGCATAGGCCGGCAGGCGCGTGCCGGGTTCAAAACCGGGCGACAGGTGGCGCGGCGCGTTGACGCGGCTGACGTACACCACGTCGTCGCCTTCGAGCACCGAGTAATTGGTCGACTCCTGCAACTGCGCCGTCAGCTTTTGCAGGTACGGCACGATGGTGCGCGGCAGGCGCGCCGAATCCAGGTAGGAACGGCCCAGGGTCAGCACCTTGGGCGTCAGCCAGAATTGGCGGCCATCGGTGGCGGCCATGCCGGTATGCACCAGCGTCAGCAGATAGCGTCGCGCCGCGCTGCGGCTGATGGCGATCTTGTCGGCCAGGGTGGTGGCGCTCAGGCGCGTGGTGTCGTCGTCGAAGGCGGACAGCACTTGCAGGCCGGTCACCAGGCCGTCGACCAGGTCGCGCCGGGCGACTTGCACGTTAAGAAGCGGTGGCTTTTTCATGGCCGTCATTATGCGCGCAAATAAGATCCGCCTGTCCGCCAATCGCGCAAATTGCGCGATTAGCGCAGAAGTGACGGTTTTTGCCGCTATTTTTGCCCCCTTGCCGTTTCTATACTGCGCTGCATACCAAGGCAATCAGCAAGGAGAGCAGGATGCAAACACCACACAATCGGCTGGGCGTGGACGGCATTGAATTCATCGAATACGCCACCTCGCAGCCACTGGCGCTGGGTGCGCTGCTGGAGCAGATGGGATTCGCCGCCACCGCGCGCCACCGTTCCCGCGAAGTCACGCTGTATCGCCAGGGCGGCATGAACGTGATCGTCAACGCCGACCCGCGCGCCCTGGCGCAAGCGGACGATGCGCCGCCAGCGACCGTGATCAGCGCGATTGCGCTGCGCGTGCGGGACGCGGACGCGGCCTACCGCCACGCCACGGGCATGGGCGCGTGGGCGATCCAGACCCGCGCCGGCGCGATGGAGCTCAATATCCCCGGCGTCCACGGCGCCGGCGACTCGATCGTGTATTTCGTCGACCGCTGCGACGACTTTTCGATTTATGACGTGGACTTCAAGCCGATCGCACACGCCGCCCGCCAGCCGGCGCTGGAAGGCTTGCATTTCTTCGGCGTGGTGCAGGCGATAGGCGACGGCCGCACCGCTGAATGGTCGGACTTTTACCAGCAATTGATGGACTTCCGCCCGCTGCCCGAGGGCAGCTACTTCGGCGTGGTGCCGAAAGGCATGCTGTTGCACAGCCCGTGCGGCGGCTTTTACCTGCAGTTGGTCGAGCCGCCCGCCGGCGCCGGCGGCTTGCAGTGGGAAGAACAACTGATACGGGTCGGCTTTGGCGCGCCGGACGTGCCGCAAGCGGTGCGCGCGCTGCGCGAGCGGGGCATCGTGTTTGTCGACCGTGAACCGGTGCAGGCCAGCGACAAGGGTGCGCTGACGCAACTGTATCGCGGCGGTGTGAGTTTTGAACTGGTGAAATCGAATGGAGGACGTCATGCGTGACATTTCCGGCACCACCCGCATTTTCCCTGTGATCGGCTGGCCGGTGGAACAGGTCAAGGCGCCCGCGCTGTTCAACGCCTATTTCCAGCGGCATGATATCGACGCCCGCGTGGTGCCGTTCAAGGTGCCGCCACAGGATTACATTAACGCCGTGCGCACGCTGATGGCGATGGACAACGTGGGCGGCATTTTCGTGTCGATCCCGCATAAGCCGATGAGCGTGGCGGCGGTGGACTTGCCGACCTCGCGCGCGCTGCTGGCCGGTTCCTGCAACGCCATCTATCACAATGCGGACGGCGTGCTGATCGGTGACCTGATCGATGGCGAAGGCTTTGTGCGCGCCCTGGACCGCACGCTGGCCGGTGCGCCGTTCGACTGGGCCACGGCAAAAGCGCTGGTGGTGGGCAGCGGCGGCGTTGGTTGTGCGATCGCCGAGGCGCTGGCCGCGCGCGGCATCGCCGAAGTGGCGATCTGCGATACCCGCGCCGAACAGGCCGAAGCGCTGCGCGTCCGCCTGCAGCAAGCGTTCCCGCCGTGCCGCGTGGTGCTTGGCCAGCCGGCCGCCGAGGGCTATCAATTGGTCGTCAATTGCACGCCGCTGGGCATGCACCCGGACGATCCGATGCCGATCGACCTGCGTGGTGTCGCGCGTGACTGCATCGTTGCCGACTGCGGCATGAAAATCGAGATGAGCCGGCTGCTGGTGGAAGCGCAGGCCAAGGGTTGCCGCATCCAGAAGGGCAAGGAAATGCTGATCGAGCAGGCCCCGCTGTACCTCGAGCGCTTCGGTTGGCCGGGCGTGCATGCCGATGATTTCCGCGCGCTGGAGGCCTTATGAACTTGTCCAATTTCGGCATGGACACGGTGACCCTGGCCGGTCCGCTGGAAGCCAAATTGCGGGCCTCGAAAGCCGCCGGCTTTTCCCAGTTGATGCTGTGGGCCAAGGACCTGGCGCAGCATCCGGCCGGCCTGGCGGATGCGGTGCGGGTGGTGCGCGACAGTGGTGTGCGGGTGACGGGCATCCAGGTGATGCGCGATTACGAAGGGCTAGACGGTGCGCTGCACGACTACAAGCTCGATATCGCACGCCAGATGCTGCTGGTCTGCAAAGCGGTCGGCGCGCCGCTGCTGATGCTGTGTTCCAGCACGTCGGCCCACGCCACCGGTGATATGGAGCATATTGTGCGCGACCTGGCCAAATTGGCCAACCTGGCCGTGCCGCTGGGTGTCAAGGTCGGCTATGAGGCCCTGTCGTGGGGCCGCCATGTCAACCAGTACCAGCAATCGTGGGAAGCGGTGGAGCGCGCCAACCATGCCAATCTCGGCATCGTGCTGGACTCCTTCCATATGCTGGCCAACCGCGCCGACTTCACGGAACTGGACGATATCCCCGCGCACAAGATCGCTCTGGTGCAGTTGTCCGACTTCATGTGGCGCGAAGTGCGCAGCGCCGAGGAGCGGCTGGAAACCGCGCGCCACCTGCGCGTGTTCCCCGGCGAAGGCAGTCATGCAGCGGAATTGTCCACCATGCTGCGCCGCCTGGACCGCAACGGTTATCGGGGTGACTTCAGCTTTGAAGTGTTCAACGACGATTACCTGCAATTCACACCGGAAGTGGTGGCGCAGCGCGCGCACCGTTCCGCCAAGTGGGTGACCGACCAGGTGTTGCGGCGCCGCGTGACGGTGCTGCAGGCCACCGCCGGCCACGTGGAAATGGCGTAAGGACATGGCCATGAACCTGAAAAAAACCATCCTGGTGCTGAACGGCCCGAACCTGAATTTGCTGGGCCGGCGCGAACCGGGCGTGTATGGCGCGCAAACGCTGGCCGACGTCGAGCAACTGTGCCGCGCCGCCTGCGAACAGCATGGCTATGCGCTGGCGTTTCGCCAGTCCAACCATGAGGGGGCGCTGATCGATGCGCTGCATGAGGCCGGCGCGGCGCAGGCGGCCGGCACGCTGCTCGGCGTGGTGTTCAACGCCGGCGCCTACACCCACACCTCGGTGGCGCTGCATGACGCCATCAAAGGCGCGCAAGTGACCGTCATCGAACTGCATATCTCGAATGTACATGCGCGTGAACCGTTCCGGCACCACTCGTACCTGTCGCCGGTGTCGTCCGGCGTGCTATGCGGCTTTGGCGTACACGGCTACGCCATGGCGATTGGCGCGCTCGCCAGTACCGAGTAGTAAGCAGTAGTCATCCCGTCATACCCATAAAACCACAATATCCAGAGACATCATGAATCAACACACTACCGCCGCACTGCTGCTGGCCGGGGCCGCGTGCGCCGCGCAAGCCCAGTCCACCGCCAGCACCGTCCTGTATGGCACCTTCGACGAATACATCGGCTACATCCGCAGCAGTTCCGGCAACAGCATCACGGGCCTGAACGATGGCGCGATCCTGCGCAGCCGCCTTGGCGTGCGCGGCACCGAAGAACTGGGCAACGGTCTGCAAATGAAATTCACGCTGGAGCAGGGCGTCAATGCCGATACCGGTTCCGGCGCGGACAGCAGCCGCCTGTTCGACCGCCAGGCCTGGATCGGCCTCAATACCCCGTATGGCGAGTTCCGCGCGGGCCGCCAGAACACGCAAGTGTTTTATATCGGTGGCGCCATCGACTACACCGAACGCACCACGTTCGGCTCGATCTTCAATACCTTTGGCGTGCCGTCCCGCTACGACAACGATCTGTCGTACAAGTCGCCCCGGGTTGGTGGCGTGCAGGTCGACTTGCACTATGCGCTGCCGGAAAAAGCCGGCCAGGGCGCCGCTGGCGGCGTGCGCCAGTTGGCCATCGACTGGCAGCAGGGCGTGTGGCGCGCCGGTTACGCCGGGGTGGTGGCCAGCCCCGACGCCACCACGGCGACGGTGCGGCGCAAGATCGAATACCACAACCTGTACGCCAACTATCGCTATGGGCCGGGCACGGTCTATCTGGCGGCGGGGCGCAGCAACAATTCGACCGCCAACGCGGCCGGCCGCAACGCCGGGTCCATCCTCAACAACGTGGCTGCGGCCGGCAACGGCTTTGCCGGCACCGATATCAACGCCAACCGTTTTTATAACCTGTGGGAGCTGTCGTTTGACTACCGCATCAGCCCGCAATTTCGTGTGGGCGCGATGGTGGGTGGCGTGCATGACACCAGCGGCGGCCAGGCCGGCGCGCGCAGCGCCAACCTTGGCGCGTATTACGACCTGTCGAAGCGCACCTTGTTATACGGCTTTGCCACGGTATTGAACAACCAGGCCAACGCCGGGTTCCGCTTCAGCAGTTCCGCCGCGCCGTCGGCCAATTTGGCCGGCGCCGATATCGATGGCCGCCGCCTGACCGGCCTGCAGCTCGGCATCCTGCACAAATTCTGAGCCACAACTTGATAATATGGAGGAAGACATGAACACCACCACCACGTTACACCAGCGGGACGCCATGCGCGCTGCATCAGACCAGGCCGAACCCACAGTGCCAGCCACTGTGAAACCGAAAAGTTCGCCCCGCAAGGCGGCCTTTGCCAGCTGGATCGGCAGCGCCGTCGAATACTACGATTTCTTCATTTACGGCACGGCCGCCGCGCTGGTGTTCGGGAAGATCTTCTTCCCGTCGTTCGACCCCGCCGTGGCCGCCGTGGCGGCGTTCGCCACCTTTGGCGTGGCCTACATTACCCGCCCGCTGGGCGCCGTCATGCTGGGACATATCGGCGACAAGTATGGCCGCAAGAAAGTCCTGACCTTTACCTTGCTGCTGATGGGCGTGTCGACCTTCTGTGTCGGCCTGTTGCCAACCTATGGCCAGGTCGGCATGGCCGCCCCGGTGATGCTGGTGGTGCTGCGCATGCTGCAGGGCGTGTCGGCGGCCGGTGAACAGGCCGGCGCCAATTCCATGACGCTGGAACACGCGCCGCCGCACCGCCGCGCCTTCTTCACCAGCTTTACCCTGAGCGGCACGCAGGCCGGCCTGATCCTGGCGACGCTGGTGTTCCTGCCCTTGTCGGCGTTGCCGGAACCTGACTTGCTGTCGTGGGGCTGGCGCATTCCATTCCTGCTCAGCGCCGTGGTGGTGGCGGTTGGCATGTGGGTGCGCCGCACCTTGCCGGAAACCCCGGCCTTTGAAGAGGAAGCGCCGCAAAAAAATGCACGCATGCCGCTGGTGGAATTGATCGCCGACCACAAGGCCAACCTGCTGCGGGTGATCTTTGCCGCGCTGGTGTCGGTGGTCAGCACGATTTTCAGCGTGTTTACGTTGTCGTATGCGGTCAACACCATGCAATTGCCGCGTTCAACCATGCTGACCGTGCTGATCCTGGCCAACGCGGTGGCGCTGTGCGCGATCCCGTTGTGGGCGTCGCTGGCCGACCGCATCGGCCGCAAGCCGGTCTTTATCTTTGGCGCGCTCGGTTCGGCCGTGCTGGCATGGCCCTATATGTGGGCGATCGCCCATGGCCAGGTGGCGCTGATTTTCGTGTTCGGCATTGCGCTGTCGGGCGTGGTCTACAGCGCCGCCAACGGCGTGTGGCCGGCCATGTACGGTGAAATGTTCTCGACCCGGGTACGCCTGTCCGGCATGGCGATTGGAACCCAGATCGGCTTTGCACTGGGTGGTTTTGCGCCCACCATCAGCGCGGCGATCCTGCAACCGGGACCGACCGGCTGGATGCCGGTGGCGGCGTTTGTCACGGCGACCAGTATCGTGTCGGCCATTTCCGTGGCCTCGGCCAAGGAGACCTACAAGGTGCCGATGAGCGAACTGGGCAAGTAAGCTGTTGGCATGCGCCATGCCGCCAACACGGGGCATTAAAAACCGGCCGCAATTGTCGATTGCGGCCGGTTTTTTTTATCCAGCTTACGCTGGTCCTACATCATGTATCGCCCACTGAACACCATTACCGCATGTGGCCACAATGGGCACCGATAAACTGTTTCACAGCCCGCGCAAACGCGGCCGGCTGTTCGATCGCCGCCAGGTGCGACGCGTCGGCCAGCACCACCAGTTGCGCGCCTGGAATTGCGTCGGCCATGGTTTGCGACATGGCCAACGGGGTGCCCTGGTCCAGTTCCCCGGCAATCACCAAGGCAGGAACCGCCAGTTGCGGCAGGCGCGCCGTGGTGTCGACAGCGCCCACTGCGGCGCAGCAGCCGATATAGCCGTCGACATCGGTGCTCACCAGGCGCTGGCGGAAGCGCGCCACGGTGGCGGGCGAGGTGGCGCGGAAGTCGTCGTGGAAGTAGCGGCCCATGACGGCGTCGGCAATCGCTTGCGTGCCACCGGACTGCACGGTGGCGATACGCTGTTGCCACATCGCGCGCGCCGCTTCCGGATAGCTTGACGTGGAATTGGCGATCACCAGCGCCTGCACCCGCGCCGGATGGCGCAGCGCCAGTTCCTGGCCCACCATGCCGCCCATCGACAGGCCGACCCAGACCACCGGGCCGGTACCCAGTTCTTCCAGCATGCGGGCCGCGTCGTCGGCCAGGTCGGCCATGGCGTAGGGACCGGCCGGTGCGGCGGAACCGCCGTGGCCGCGATGGTCATAGGCGATCACGCGGCAATCGGCCGCCAGCGTCTGCGCCAGGCCATCCCACATCGACAAGTCGCAGCCCAGCGCGTGGCTCAGCACCACCGTATGGCGCGGCGGCTGGCCGTTGCGCGGTTCGCGCACCGTGTAGTGCAGCGCCGGCGTGGTGCTGGTGCGGCCTTCCCGGCCGACGCCGGGATGCGGCACGCCGGAGGGCGCCAGCGGTTCCAGCTGGTAGCCGATTTGCGGGCCGATCTCGCGCAGGATGTGCTGGGCATGCGTAAAGGCCGTATTGGCGGCCGGGACGCCGGCGTAGATCGCCGACTGCATCAGCACTTCTTTTAGTTCATCGACCGACAGGCGGTGTTCTTCAGGGCCCAGCAGCGCGGCGCGCACGTGCAATTCAAATTCCTCCCAGCGGCCCAGCGCGATCGTGATCGACAGCACGATGGCGCGGCGGGTCTGGTAGTGCAGGCCGGGGCGGCCCCAGATGTCGTGCCAGGCGAAGCGCGTGATCAGGTTCTGGAAGTCGGCATTGAAGGTGGTGGCGGCGGCGCTGGAGCGGTCAACCCAGGCGTCGCCGAGGACGGCGCGGCGGTTGGCCATGCCCCGTTCGTAGTCATGTTGGTAGGGATCGTAAGTCATGGTGGTGTGGGGAGCGGTTGATGGTGGTGGTCGTGGTGGCGGGCAAGGCCAGCGATGCCGGCCATGCAGCAGATGGTTATGGCGGCGACGCCAGTGCGCGCCGTAACAGCGGCAATTGTTCGCGCGCCAGCCGGCGTGCCGCGTCGCACGCCTGCACCGGATCAAACAGCGCGGACAACTGGCCGGCATCGATGCCGGCCAGCGCCGGATCGGCTTGCACCGCGGCCAGCGCCAGTTCGTGCAAATGGCGGCCGCTCTGCACCGCCTGTTGCGATAGCTGTTCCAGCAGCGCATGCGCGGCGGGGCGGCCGATGGCCGGCGCGATGGACGCCGATACCGCTTCGGCGAACACCAGGCCTTGCAGCGCGTCGATATTGCGCAGCATGCGTGCGCGGTCCACCTGCAGATCGGCAAAGGCGTCGTTCAGCGCTTGCAGCGCGCCATGGGCGCCGAGGAACAGTTGCGGCCAGGCGGCCAGTTCCGCCTGCCAGTTGCCCAGGCCCCGTTCATGCTGCTGGCCCATGGTGGACAGCAGGGTGGCGGCCGTGTGCGGCGCGCGCGCCGCGGCCGCCAGCGCAATCATGGCGGAGACCGGATTGCGCTTGTGCGGCATGGCGGATGACCCGCCCCGGCCGGCGCCGGACGGTTCGGCCAGTTCACCCACTTCGCCCTGCGCCATCAGCGACAGGTCGGTGGCGATCTTGCCCAGGCTGCCCGTCAGGATCGCCACTTCCATGCCGAGCCGTACCCACTCGTCGCGCTGCGTATGCCAGTTGCCGTCGGGCGTGCGCAAGTTCAGTGCATGGGCCATGCGCTGCGCCACCGCCGGACCCGCCGCGCCCATCACGGACAGCGTGCCGACCGCGCCGCCCAGTTGCAATTGCAGCGCGCGTGCCGCCGCGTCGCGCAGCCGCGCGCGGGCCCGCACCAGCGGCGCCGCCCATCCGGCCAGCTTGAAGCCGAACGATGTCACTTGCGCCGGTTGCATCAGGGTGCGCGCCAGCAGCGGGGTGTCGAGATGTTGCGAGGCCAATTCCAGCAAGTGCGCGCACAGCGATTCGAGCGCGCTGTCGATCAGTTGCAGCGCGTCGCGCGTGGCCAGCACCATGGCGGTGTCGAGTACGTCCTGGCTGGTGCTGCCCCAGTGCACGTGGGTGGCCGATGGCTTGTCGTACAGCGCCACGGTGCGGGTCAATTCCTTGACCAGCGGGATCGCCAGGCTGCCGGCGCGCTGTCCCGCCACGATCAGGGCGGGGATGTCATACAGCGGTGCGCTGCAGACCGAGGCGATGGCGCGCGCCGCGCTGGCGGGAATCATGCCCTCGGCCGCCTGCGCGTTGGCCAGTGCCGCTTCGAAATGGAACATGCCCTGCACGATGGCGGCATCGCTGAAGACCGCCTGCATCGGCGTGGTGGTCAGAAAACTGTCGAAGATCGATCCGCTCACGGCGCCTCCTGTTATTGGTAATCGAAGAACACGGTTTCCTGCCCACCTTGCAAGTGGATGTCCCAGATGTAGGAGCCGTCCGGCTGCGCGGCGGCGATCAGGGTGGCGCGCCGTGCCGGCGGCACCTGTGCGAGGATGGCGGAATCGCGCAGGCCCGCGTCGTCGCCGAGGAACACGGCGGTGAACTGGTGTTTGACCAGGCCGCGCGCGAACACCGTGATGTAGGCGGCAGGTTCGCCAGGCGTGGGCTGGGCCGGGCGCGACAGGCGGAAGGCAAATTCGCCCTGTTCGCCGCTGGGCTGGCGGCGGAAGCCGGGAATCGCCTGCTGTTGCTCATGTGCGGCGCTGTCGGGCAGCCAGGCTTCGATTTGCGCATCGTTGACCGGCACGCCGTCGCCGTCATATATCGCGCCGCGCACGGTGATGGTGGCGGCCGTGGTTTGCAGCGCCGTGTTATCCGTGGCGGTGACGGCCCATTGCCAGCCTTCGTGCGAAAACGGGCCGATGGTTTGGGAAGTGGTGATGTTGCTGGTGAGTTTGCTCATGGTCGTGTCCAGGTTCAGAGGCCGGTCGGCGTGGCGTGGCGTCCGCGCAGGACGATGTCGAATTCATAGCCCAGCATTTCAGCGCCGACCGTGTGTTCCAGTGAGAAGCGGGAAATCAGGCGCTGGCGCGCGGCTTCGTCCGGGATGCTTTGGTAAATCGGGTCGTAGGCGAACAGCGGGTCGTTCGGGAAATACATTTGCGTCACCAGGCGCTGGGCGTACACATTGCCGAACAGCGAGAAGTGGATGTGGGCGGGACGCCAGGCCTTGTCGTGGTTGCCCCATGGGTACGGACCGGGTTTGATGGTGACAAAGCGATAGCGGCCATCGTCGTCGGTCAGCATCTTGCCCCAGCCATTGAAGTTCGGGTCCAGTGGCGCGTTGTGCTGGTCTTTCTTGTGGCGGTAGCGACCGGCCGCGTTGCATTGCCAAACTTCCAGCAGCGAATTGCGCACCGGCTTGCCGTCTTCATCGACCACGCGGCCGGTGACAACGATTTTCTCGCCCAGCGGGTCGCTTTCGCCTTGCGCCGTCAAATCCATGTCGTGCGGCAGCAGCAACTGGCGGGTGGCGACAATATTGTCCGTCACCGGGCGCGGTGCATCGAGGCGCAGCAGCGCTTGTTGCGGGCCGCGCTTGACGGTGGATTTATAGGGGGGGTAGACCAGTTCCGGATAGATCCCCGGGGCAATCGCTTCGAAGTTCACGCTCTCTCCTTTGTGCGCATAGCGCGCGGTTGGTGTGTCGATGCGCTGTATCTTAGGCAGGGAGGTGGGACACAACAACGGGGCGTGGGTGCGTAGCATGCGATATTCGCCCAATTTGTGCGACAATCGCCCAAATCACTCATTATTGACAAGCATGGCTGCCGACGACGATTTTTCCGCCCCCCATCCGCGCGATCTGATTGCCGGCCTGGAAAAAGGCTTGCAAGTGATTGAGGCGTTCGACCAGGAGCGCTCGCGCCTGACCATTGCCGAAGTGGCCGAGCGTACCGGGCTGACGCGGGCCGCGGCGCGGCGCTACCTGATCACGCTGACTTACCTTGGCTATATGCGGCATGAAAATAAACAATTTTCATTGACGCCGGCGGTGCTGCGGCTGGGGCAGTCGTATCTGCACTCGGCCCGTTTGCCGCGCATCGTGCAGCCGCTGTTGTACCGGCTCGCCTATTCGCTGGAAGAAGCGGCGTCCTGCGGCGTGCTCGATGACGACCAACTGGTGTGCGTGGCGGCGGTCAGCGCGGGGCGGCTGGTGTCGAACACGCTGCAGCCGGGCACGCGGGTGCCGGCGTATTGCACCGCCAATGGCCGCATGCTGCTCGCTTGCCTGCCGCATGCGGCGGTGGAGCGTTTCCTGGCGCGGGCCGAACCGGAACCGATCACGGCGCACACCATCGTCAACAAGGAGCGGCTGGCGCTGGAAATCGCACGGGCGCGGGAGCAGGGCTATGCGCTGGTGGATCAGGAGCTGGAACTGGGTTTGCGCACCATCGCGGTCCCGTTGCGCAATTTCCGGGGTGACGTGGTGGCGGCCATGAATATCAGCGTGCATGCCGGGCGCATGACGGCGCAGCAGATCGTCGAGCGCTGCCTGCCCGCCATGATCAAGATCCAGGTGGAGCTGGGCGCGTTGCTGTGACGCGGGTTGGGAGTGACGCGCGGACGCCACGTTATGGTGCTTGAATAATCATTCATATTGATAATTTCAACATAAAAGTGATGTTCTTTGCTTGCGGTGGGCAGACCATTCCGCGATACTTGCCTATTGACAAAACCGGTAATGCCGGCTTGCTTTTGATCAACTTTCCACTAAAGACCATGACTATTACCAAGCGCTTGATTACGACTCTCTCAGTCGCGCTATTGGCCCTGATATTTGTCGGCGCCAATGGACTGATTCAATTGAAGCGCTCGCAGCAGCGCTTTGAAACCGTGCAATCGCAGTTGCTGCCGAGTATTATCGGTCTGAACGCCGCTAAACACGCGCTGGCCGCCAGCCGTCTGGCCGGTTACCGTCTGTCGGTGTTCTCGAACTTGCCGGACAAGACGGCGCTGGACAAGGCGTATAACGATGCCCACGGGGATTTTGACAAGGTCATCGCCGCCTACGAAAAAGAGCGTATCTACGACGACACCGACCGCAAGATGCTGGAATCGGACAAGTCGACCATGGCGGCCTACCGCCAGGCGCTGGTGCCGTTCCTGGCAGCCTCGCACGCGGGTGACATGGACGCCATCCGCGCCACCCTGCAGCCCGGCACGCCGCTGGCGCTCACTGCCGCCGCGCTGCAAAAGTCGCTGAACGACCACATCGCCTATAACAACAAGCTGGTGGAGGATGTGCGCGCGGAATCGGAGGCGGCCTATAGCAGCGCCTTTAAAATGCTGGGCATCGTGACGGTGCTGGCGCTGATTATCACGGCCGTGCTGGGCTTCCACCTGTTCCAGATCATCCGCAATAGCCTGGCCGCCATCAAAGGCACGATTGAAGAGGTCAGCCAGTCGCTGGACTTGACGCGCCAGGTCAAAGTGGAACGCATGGATGAAATCGGCCACACCGCCGTTGCCTTCAACAAGTTGTTGACGGACATCGGCGGCGCGATTGGCGCGGCCCGTTCGTCGGCCGAAGCGGTCAGCTCGGCGTCGCAGCAAATCGCGGTCGGCACCGGCGACCTGTCGCAGCGTACCTCGTCGCAGGCGGCCGCGCTGGAGCAGACCGCGTCGTCGATGGAAGAATTAACGTCGACCGTCAGCCAGAACTCGGACAACGCGCGCCAGGCCAACCAACTGGCCCGCTCGGCATCCGAAGTGGCGATCCAGGGCGGCAGCGTGGTGGAGCAGGTGATCTTTACGATGGGCTCGATCAATGATTCGTCGCGCAAGATTGTCGACATCATTTCGGTGATTGATGGCATCGCGTTCCAGACCAACATCCTGGCCCTGAATGCCGCGGTGGAAGCGGCCCGTGCCGGTGAACAGGGTCGTGGCTTCGCCGTGGTGGCGACCGAGGTGCGCAACCTGGCGCAGCGTTCGGCGGCGGCGGCCAAGGAAATCAAGGTGCTGATCAACGACTCGGTGGAAAAAGTCGGTTCCGGCACCAAGCTGGTCGAACAGGCCGGCATGACCATGGAGCAAGTGGTGGCCAGTATCCGCCAGGTGACCGACATCGTCGGCGAGATCAGCGCCGCGACCGAAGAGCAAAACGCCGGTATCGCCCAGGTGCACCAGGCGATTTCGCAAATGGACCAGACCACGCAGCAAAATGCGGCGCTGGTGGAAGAAACCGCGGCCGCCGCGCAAGGCATGCAAGACCAGGCGTCCAGCCTGGCTGGCGTGGTCAGCGCCTTCCGCATCGACAATGCCCACTATGCGGCCAAACCAGCCCCGTCGCGCGCCGCCAAGGCGCCCGTCACGGCGTTGACGGTGTCCCGTCCGGCCAAACCGAAAGAAGCGCCGAAAGCCGCGCCGAAAGCATCTGCCGCGCCGAAAAAAGCCGTCAATTCGAACGATGGCGAGTGGGAAGAGTTCTGATTCCGCCGCGCAAAGCCGCTAGCTGACAGCCGACAGCCCGCCCCGTGCGGGCTGTTTTGGGGCCTGGCCCCTTTCGCACGATCGTTCGCCATGGTTCCGATAGCGAAAAAGGGGCCAGGCACCGTAATGTCGATTCAAGTCGATTACTGCGCGAAGTGCACGCGCATCTTGGGCTGGCGTGGCTGGGCGATATGGTCCAGCGGCAACTCGGTGACCTGCTTGACCTTCTTCAGCGAGATATTGGTTTTCACGTTGGTGACACCGGGAATGCGCAGCAGGCTGTGCATCATGAATTCGGAAAACGACGCCAGATCGTGCGACACCGCCCGCAGCACATAATCGGCTTCCCCCGTGACGGAAAAGCATTCCAGCACCTCCGGCAAATCGCTGACCGCCTGTTCAAAACTGGCGCCCGACGAAGTGTTATGCCGGTCCAGCGTGACATGGATAAACGCCAGCACCCCCAGTCCCACCACCGCCGGTTCCAGTATGGCCGCGTAATGGTCGATCACCCGCGCTTCTTCCAGGCGCTGGATGCGGCGGCTGACCTGCGACGTCGATAGATGGATGCACTCACCGAGCGCGGCATTGGTGGCGCGGCCGTCGCGCTGCAGTTCGGCCAGCAGGGCCAGGTCATGGCGGTCGACGCTGATGGTGGACATGGGCCTCTTTCGAAAGGTGTGCACAAAATGTGCGGATGGAATCAATAGTCCGCACATTATGAACGAAAGGGCTGGGGAATCAACTTTCTTTCACGGCATAGACCGGTTGCCCCTTCTGCACGTTGCGGTATTTTTCCCGGGCCGCCGCCTGCTTGACCGCCTCCATCGCCACGTTGGTGGCGTGGATGCGTTTCTTTTCATCCTTGCTGCGGTGCTGGGCAATATCTTTATTTCCAATGCGCTTGGTCATCATGGCCTCCTGTTGTCGAAACCCACATGGTGCGCATACGCTGTGGTGCTGTATGTGCGGACGCGCACGGTCAAGCGGAGACCACCTCATTACAGTCGAGTATGAATTTAGCGCCAGTGGAACGTGTGTTGAACCACCAAACATTCACCGCCACGTTGGACGGCAGATGGGACGCCATTGACTGGCAAAAAGGGCTGCTCAGTATCAGTATCAGTGTCGCGCTCGCCAGCGGCGCCGCCCATGCCACCGTGGCCCGCACGCTGATGGCGTCGGTGCTGAAAACGGCACTGGGGGTGGTGTTGCCGTTGGCGGTGCTGTCCAACCTCGGCATCAATACCGGGGGGGAGCGGAGCACGAGCGGGCGCGGATGGCGGGAAAAATCCGGCGCATCGGGGCTTTGCGGGAGGCGATTACACCGGCCGCCGCACATTCAATGCCGTGGCCCGGATGATGGCCCGGATCACGCCTCGGACTGGGCTGGATGTTGCTCTGGCAGGGGCTATACGGGAACCTGAACATGCTTCCGTGACAACTCTTCTGTGGTGCCCACGCCGCTGCTGACAGGCCGCACACGGCGTCCGTTTATCCCATCGCTGCAATTGGTCTACACAACTTCCCGCTGTACGACCGTGCCTTTATTTCTCCCTTGCCGCGCCGCAAAACTTTCTAGTTGCCTGCTTTAGCTATTTTGCACATAATGTAGTAAATTTACCTTATACCAGATGTATACCTTGGCTTATAGTTGAGGTATGTCGTATTTGGTGTAATTCTTATTCTAATCTGTAAAATTACTACATATCGGTGAGGGGCAGCAACATGGATGGGTCGAAGGCGGTTGAGTTCAAGGATGAGTTGTTGGGACGGGATATCCGGCAACTGGGACGCATGCTGGGCGAGACAATACGCTCGCAGCACGGTGAGGAAGCGTTCAACCGCATTGAAAACATCCGTCAGCTGGCGATCCGCTTCCGCCGCGACCAGTGCGAGCAAGCCAAGGCGGAGCTGGACCAGGCGCTGCACGCACTGGGCCAGGAAGAAACCAGCCAGTTGATCCGCGCGTTCACGTATTTTTCGCTGCTGGCCAACATCGCGGAAGACCAGCACCACACGCGCCGCAGCCGTGCCCACATGATCGCCGGTTCCGCGCCGCGCGTGGGCAGCATGGCCAAGGCGGTACAAAATGTCGTCAATGCCGGCCGGGTCGACGCCTTGCCGGAGTTCTTTGCCGACGCCCATATCAGCCCGGTGTTTACCGCGCACCCGACCGAGGTGCAGCGCAAGTCGACCTTGAATTGCCAGATGGCGATCGCCCGCGTGCTCGATGAACGCGACCGCGTGCACATGACGCCGGAAGAGCAGGAAAGCAATGACAATGCGCTGGCGCGCGGCATCCACACGCTGTGGAATACCCGCCTGCTGCGCACGGCCAAGCTGTCGGTGCTCGACGAAGTGGAGAACGGCCTGTCGTTCTTCGACCGCACCATCCTGTCCGGCCTGCCGCAACTGTATTGCAACTTGCAGGATAACCTGGCCAAGCTCGATCCCCACTGGACCAAGGAAGAACTGCCGAGCTTCATGAAGGTGGGCAGCTGGATTGGCGGCGACCGTGACGGCAACCCGTTCGTGACCGCGACCATCCTGAAGGCCACCTTGCAGCGTCAGGCCGACGTGGCGCTGGAACACTACCTGGGTGAACTGCATAAACTGGCGTCGCAGCTGTCGCTGGCGCAAAGCATGAGTGGTTCGTCGGACGAGCTGCGCGCGCTGGCCGACGCCTCGGCCGACCTGTCGCCGCACCGCATCGACGAACCGTACCGCCGCGCCATCTATGGCATCCACGCGCGCCTGTCCGCCAACCGCCTGCGCTTTGCCACCGGCGCGCAAGCCGATGCGAAAGTGCAGCCGTACGCCAACCCGCAAGCCTTGCTGGCCGACCTCGATATCGTGCACCGTTCGCTGGTGGCCAACGGTTCGGCCGTGCTGGCCCGTGGCCGCCTGCGCCACCTGCGCCGCGCGGTCAATGTGTTCGGCTTCTCGCTGGCGCCGATCGACTTGCGCCAGAATTCCGACGTGCACGAGAAAGTCGTGGCCGAACTGCTGTGGGCGGCCCGTCCCGGCGTCGACTACAAGTCGCTCGACGAAGATGCGCGCTGCAAGCTGCTGCTGGAAGAATTGCACACGCCGCGCCTGCTGATTTCCCCTTATCTGGCATACAGCGACGACACCACCGGCGAACTGGCGATCTTCCGCGCGCTGCGCGAAGCCCATGCGGCCTACGGTCCGGAGTGCGTGACCAATTACATTATTTCCAAGGCCGCCAGTGTGTCGGACTTGCTGGAAGTGGCGCTGCTGCTGAAGGAACACGGTTTGCTGCGCGCGGGCCGGGTCGATGCGGAATCGAATATGGCGGTCAACATCATCCCGCTGTTTGAAACCATCGACGACTTGCGCGCCGGTCCGGCCATCATGGCCAAGGCCTTTGCGATCCCGCTGTACATGGACTTGCTGCGGTCGCGCGGCGCCATGCATGAAGTGATGCTGGGTTACTCGGACTCCAACAAGGACGGCGGCTACTTCACGTCCGGCTGGGAACTGTACAAGGCCGAGATCGAACTGGTGCAGGTGTTTGACAAATACGGCATCAAAATGCGTCTGTTCCACGGCCGTGGCGGTTCCGTCGGCCGTGGCGGCGGCCCGTCGTATGACGCGATCCTGGCGCAGCCGCCGGGCGCGGTGCAGGGCCGTATCCGCCTGACCGAGCAGGGTGAGGTCATCACCGCGAAATATGCGAACCCCGAAGTGGGCCGCCGCAACCTGGAAGTGATGGTGGCCGCGACGCTGGAAGCGACGCTGCTGGGCGACAGCGCCGCCGGCAAGGCCGCGCCGGCGCAACTGGCCGCGATGCAGGCGCTGTCCGATGAAGCGCTGCGCACCTACCGTTCGCTGGTCTATGAGACCGATGGCTTTGAACAGTATTTCTGGGAATCGACGGTGATTTCCGAGATCGCCGCCCTGAATATCGGCAGCCGTCCGGCCTCGCGTAAAAAGACCACGTCGATCGAAGACCTGCGCGCGATTCCGTGGGTGCTGAGCTGGGCCCAGTGCCGCGTGATGCTGCCGGGCTGGTTCGGCTTCGGCTCCGCCGTGCAGGCGTTCCTGGCCGCCAACCCGGATGGCCTGGCGCAACTGCAGCAGATGTACCGCGACTGGCCGTTCTTCACCACCTTGCTGTCGAACATGGACATGGTGCTGGCCAAGAGCGATATCGCGATCGCCAGCCGCTATGCCACGCTGGTACGCGATGAAGCGCTGCGCGACGCCATCTTCGGCCGTATCAAGGCCGAGCACGAGCGCACCGTGGAAGCGGTCAAGCAGATCACCGGCCAGGCCGAACTGCAGGATGCCAATCCGCTGCTGCAGCGCTCGATCCGCAACCGCTTCCCGTACATCGACCCGCTGAACCACGTGCAGGTCGAGTTGCTGCGCCGCTTCCGCGATGGCGACACCGACGCCGCCACCCGCGAAGGCATTCATTTGTCGATCAACGGCGTGGCGGCCGGCCTGCGCAACAGCGGCTAAACGCATTACCCCCAGACCGGCCCGCGCCGGTCTTTTTTAATACATCCAAGAGGCATACCGTGAGAGACAGCGTAAAGAACAGCGCGAAAGACAATGTGAACGTGACCCCACCCGCAACCGCCAAGCAGCGCGCGACCAAGATCGTATCGACCATCGGCCCGGCGTCGAATGATATCGAGACGCTGGTTCGCATGTTCCGCGCCGGCACCAATGTCGTCCGCCTGAACTTCTCGCACGGTAAAGCCCAGGACCACGTCGAGCGCGCCCGCATGGTGCGCGAGGCGGCCGCCATCGTCGGCCGCGAAGTGGCCATCATGGCCGACTTGCAGGGCCCGAAAATCCGCGTCGGCAAATTTGAAAACAGCAAGATCTTCCTGGAAAACGGCGACAAGTTCATCCTCGACGCCAAGTGGGGCGAGAATGGTGAACTGGGCAACCAGGAGCGCGTCGGCCTCGATTACAAGGACTTGCCGCGCGACCTGAAGGCCGGCGACGTGCTGTTGCTCAACGACGGCCTGATCGTGCTGACCGTCGACCGCATCATTGGCAGTGAAATCCACACCACCACCAAGATCGGTGGCGAACTGTCGAACAACAAGGGCATCAACCGCCAGGGCGGCGGCCTGACCGCGCCGGCGCTGACGGCGAAAGACATGGAAGACATCAAGACCGCGATGAGCTTCCAGGCCGACTATCTCGCCATTTCGTTCCCGAAGAACGCCACCGACATGGAAATGGCGCGCCAATTGGCCAACATCGCCGGTGAACAATATGGCCACAAGCCGTTCATGATCGCCAAGATCGAACGCGCCGAAGCGATTCCGGCGCTGCAGGAAATCCTTGACGCGTCCGACGGCATCATGGTGGCGCGTGGCGACCTGGCGGTGGAAGTGGGCAACGCCGCCGTGCCGGCGCTGCAAAAGCGCATGATCAAAATGGCGCGCGCGTCCAACAAGCTGGCCATCACCGCGACCCAGATGATGGAGTCGATGATCGTCAACGCCGTGCCGACCCGCGCCGAAGTGTCGGACGTGGCCAACGCGGTGCTGGACGGCACCGATGCGGTCATGACGTCGGCCGAAACCGCCTCCGGCAAATACCCGATTGAAACCGTGGAAGCGATGGCGGCGATCTGCCTGGACGCGGAAAAATGGAACCCGTCGAACCCCGACGTGGAACTGATCAACACCACCTTCAGCCGCATCGACCAGTCGATCGCCTACGGCGCGCTGTTTACTGCGCATCACCTGCGCGTGCAGGCGATTGCGGCGCTGACCGAATCCGGTTCGACTTGCCTGTGGATGAGCCGCAGCAGCATCGGCGTGCCGATCATCGCGCTGACCCCGAGCGTGGCGACGCAGCGCAAGCTGGCGCTGTTCCGCAATGTCACCGCGCTGGAACTGAAACAGACGCGCGAGCGCGAAGTGGTGCTGCGCTCGGTCGAAGACTTGCTGATCGCGCGCGGCCTGGTGCAGCGCGGCGACAACGTGGTGTTGACTTGGGGCGAGCCGATGGGAGTGGTGGGCGGCACCAATGCGCTGAAGATTATGAAGATCGGCGAGCAAGCGTAAGCAATCATCAGCAAGCAATTTATTCCCGCAAGGGGAACACTGGGCTGCGGCTCTAATTTGAGGATGCCCGGCCTGAAGGCCCGGCACCCTTGATTCAAACTGAACGGAGATAGTAAATGACTGCAATCGTCGATGTTATTGCACGCGAGATCATTGATTCACGCGGCAATCCGACCGTGGAATGTGATGTGCTGCTGGAATCGGGCGTGACCGGCCGTGCGGCCGTGCCGTCCGGCGCTTCGACCGGTTCGCGCGAAGCCATCGAGCTGCGCGACGGCGACGCCAAGCGTTACTTTGGCAAAGGCGTACTGAAAGCCGTTGACAACATCAACACCGAAATCGCCGAAGCCATCATCGGCCTGGACGCGTCCGAGCAGGCGCTGATTGACCGCACCATGATCGAACTCGATGGCACCGAGAACAAATCGCGTCTGGGCGCCAACGCCACGCTGGCCGTGTCGATGGCGGTCGCCAAAGCCGCCGCCGACGACGCCAAGCTGCCACTGTACCGCTACTTCGGCGGCTCGGGCGGCATGGACTTGCCGGTGCCGATGATGAACGTGATCAATGGCGGCGCGCATGCCGACAACAATCTGGATATCCAGGAATTCATGATCATTCCGGTCGGCGCGCCGTCGTTCAAGGAAGCGATCCGCTATGGCGCCGAAGTGTTCCACACGCTGAAAAAAATCCTGCACAAAAAGGGATTGACCACGGCGGTGGGCGATGAAGGCGGTTTCGCGCCATCCGTTGAGTCGCATGAAGACGCGATTAAACTGATTATCCAGGCGATCGAGGAAGCCGGCTACGCGCCAGGCAAGGACATCGCGCTGGGTCTTGATTGCGCCGCGTCCGAGTTCTACAAAGATGGCAAATACCACCTGGAAGGCGAGGGCAAGGTCTTGACCGCCGCCGAGTTTACGGCGCTGCTGGCGTCGTGGTGCGACAAGTACCCGATCATCTCGATCGAGGACGCGATGCACGAAGGCGACTGGGACGGCTGGGCACATTTGACCGAAGTGCTGGGCAAGAAAGTGCAACTGGTGGGCGATGACCTGTTCGTCACCAACACCAAGATCCTCAAGGAAGGCATCCAGAAAGGCATCGCCAACTCGATCCTGATCAAGATCAACCAGATCGGCACGCTGACCGAAACCTTCGCCGCGATCGAGATGGC
>JAIENA010000012.1 GCA_019751755.1 Burkholderiaceae bacterium
GCATTGAGGCCGAGCGCGGTGCCGATGCTGATCACCAGCGGTCGGTCGCGCTTGAACTCAAGCGAATCCTCCCATTCGATCTGCGCCAGGCGTCGCTGCGTCTCGTCTGCAATTCCGTCAATCGCAGTCTGCACATCGTCCAGCAGTCCGGCCAGCAGCAGCGCCTGGCGCGCTTGGCGCCGCGTGACGGAGTTCGGCACGGCCGGCACCGGCGGCTCGGTTGGCACAAACGGAGGCAGAAGATCAAGGCCATCGCGTGCTTCGTTCGCGCGGTACGCGGTCCAGGTGGCGCGCTGCTCGGCCGGCACCTCGATAAAGCTCTCGCCTTCTACCGGTTCTTGGCCGGTATAGCCTCCGGTCAGCACACCCGTGGCCGGGTCAAAAGTAACGTATTCCATTTTATGCAACCTTTCGGATAATGAGGGATGCGTAGACTTCGGCCACGCCTGCAACGAAACTGGCCGACCCTTGCCCGTCAGTGAAGGAACTCCCGAACCACTGACGGAGCTTGACGACCTTCGCGGCGGTGATGGTAAAACGCCCGTCGCACAACGCCCATGAGTTTGGCGTGGCCCCGGAGGACGTGTCCCCTTGAAGGACGGTCGCCGCGTCAGTGACGTTGTACAGGCTCAGTCTTGACGCCCCCACGTTGCCGTAGCCTGGCGCGCGCGCGGAAAACTCGTATGTCCCCGGCGGCAAGGTGACTTGATTGGACGCCAGCGAAGCGCCGGCGATCGTGTTGGCGACCACGGTGTTTAGCGTGCGGTCGTTGTACGCGCCGCCGGTGGCGTTGCCTGCGCTCGTTCCCGATGCTTTCTCGTCCCGTACATGCAGGAAGCCGGGCGTGATGTCCTTGGGGTCGAGATACGCCAGGCCGCCCAGGTCGCAATTGCGCGGCGCTTGAGCAGGTAGGGTGCCGAGGATAGGGTTTGGCATATGCGGTCCTTACAGAGTACTCAGGGCGACCAGCTCGGCGTTTGCCAGGCGGCGCGGGTAGTATGCGAATTTAGCGATGTGGCCATTCACGCAATTGAACGCACTTCCGTCGCCGCCAAGGCGCAAAATGTTCACAGTTGGCACTGCGCCGTTAGTATCGGTAACAACGGATGCCCCATCTTTCGAGGCCGCGAAGTCGTTGGCCTTATACGCGCCGACGACTCGCGTCGGTACGCCCGGCGTCGGCGCGGCCAAGACAATATCGGCCACGTCGGTTCCCGCCGTGACTACCCCCATCCGCTGCGTTGCACCTGCGGCCCGCAGCATGATGCGGTTGTTTTCCGTGCCATCGTCCAGCCGCGCAAGCGTAGGATTTAGTGCGGCAATTTGCCCATAGTCCCCTTCGACATACAGGGTGCCTTCCACCGGGTTAAAGTCGAACGCGCTGGTAGCGATGGTCAGGCTCGAAGCGCCGCGCGTTACGGCGCTACCGCTGGTGATGATTGTGGGGGATGCCAAATTGCCCTGCTCAAGCTGCGGCAAACCGATGCGCAGAGTGATATCCACGCTGCCGATAGCGTTATTAAACAGCGCTAAGTAGGGTGTCAGACGCGCCACGGTCCCGCCGCCCGAAAGGGTACGAACATAGCTCTGCCGCGAGGTACGCAAGAGGGCCGCCGACAAGGACACCGCCACACTGCCCCCAGCGACATACGCACCCCCGGAAGTTTTTTCATCCATGCAAATACTCGCGGAGGCAATGTTCGCGGTAGACCCAGCAATCATTTTTAAGTAAGCCGCCGCCGCCCAAGTTTGCCCGCTGGATGCAGTCACGCCGGTGGAGGTTTCAAATAGGACGAACGACGCCCCTACGCTGGAGGCGGTGCCGAAAAACCGCACGTCGATATACGCAATGTTGTCTTCGGTACCGCTGCCGACGACGGACGTGGAAAGCCCGACTGCGGATGATATCGACCAATACGTAGGCGCAGTGCCCGGCGTACCCGCCGATACGCCTTGCATGCTGTTGTTGCGGATCGAGTTGGTTCGCGACTCCCAATCCAGCCACCCCCGACACAACAATGTGGCCGGGTCGTGATTGAACGCGGGCACGCCGGGCGCAGCAGACCGCAAAATGCCCGCCGCATCGGTGTAGGTCAGCGCGTCAGGCATCGTATACACAAAACCCGCCGGCAGCCGCTTGCTGTTCGCAAAGTCCGCCAACAGCGAGGGACGGATCGACGGCCCGACAAGCGATAGGTCGACCGGCGCCAGCGCGCCGATCCGTGCGGCGCCGAGCGAGAAAGTCCAGTCGGTGTAAGGCCCGGTGCCCGCGCCGTTCACGTCAGCGGCGGCCACGATCAGCACGAGCGCGCCCGTGCCGCTGTTGTAGCTGTCGACGTAGCCGTTCATGCGCTTTGTACGGTCCGACGTACGCACCAGGTTGCCCCACATACCCGGCACGAACGCCTTCCCGGTCTGCACCGTGAACGATATCGTGCCGCTGCCCACCGTCAGCGATGTGATCGAAGTTGCGTTTGTGCCTGGCGCTGAAATAGCGCTGGCGGCGCTGGCAGCAGCCGAGTCTTCCGAGGCAAGCGCGGCGGCACTGGCGGCGATGGCTTCCTGGGCGGCGGCGTTCACTTCCACGGCCGTGGCGTTTGCCTGGCCGATGAACGTGTTCAGCTCCGGCACCATATTTTTTTGTGCCAGAACGGTCGCGGCCGCCTTGTCGCTAAACTCGTCCGCAGAGTCGCTGGCCGGATCCGGCACCGGAGGCATAGCGGTAATCGTTTGCGTAATCGTCATGTAAGCGCCCTAAATTCGATTGATGCGGTTTTACCGCTGTTTGAAACTGGAACATTCCACTGCCCGAGGAAGCCGTAGGCAAGGCCCATGCCGTAGGCCGAGGTGGCAACTAGCACAACCTCGACATCCGTGGCGTCGGTGAGGATGCGATAGGCTTCGTCTTCATAGCCCTGCGAAACCATCACCTCGAAGTTCAACTTCTTGGCATTGGCTCGCTTGTTCATGGTGATGACGCCCAACGCTTCCTTGCTGGTGGAGTAGCTGAGGATCCCGCCGTTGAATTCCCACTGTGTCTGGCCGATGAACCGGCCCTTGCCGATAAACAGGCAGCCGATGCCCGCCTGGTCATTGTTGTTGTCCACTGTGACTGTCAGCACGCCAGCCTTGTACGGAGGGATGTCGAACGCGACGTCTTTTAGTTGCCGGAGCCGCTCGTAATACCAGTCGTACCAATTCTTCACTGGGTGGGTCAGTAGGCGCTTGGTCTTGCTGTAGCCGCTGATCGATTGAGTGACAGTGACGCTGGCGCCGGTGACGTTCAGCAGGGTCAATAGGTTGACCAGTTGCCCTGGGGTGATCGTCATCGTGATCTGCTTCGGCGCCACGGTCTGCGTCTGCACCGTGCGGTCGAACGCGATCCACCGGTTGGTGTAGCCGATCAACAGCCACTTCGTGACATCCGTCACCGGATTACCTGTATTGCTGCCCGTCTGAGATTCATACAGCAGATGGGAATCGGCGGCGATCACTGTGACAATGTCGCCGAGCGCATACGTTGCCCCGCCGGCATAGGTGCCGTACACCGTGCCCAGCAACTTCCACCAAGTGGGCGAGCTGGCTGGCGCGTGGTTCGTGTTCGGGCCTCGCAACGACTCGTACACGTCCTGGCTGTTGTGCAGCCCGGCCACGCCACGCTGATCACCCAGTGCGTAAGTGCTGCCAGCATCCCACACTGTCACCGTGGTCTCCGGGACCGAGCTGCTCGTCAGGATCGCATCCACCATGGGAACTGGCGGATAGATCCGACAGTCGCTTTCACTTCCCATTAAGCCTCCTCTCTGGTGCGCATGGCGTCGAAGCCTTCTGTCACCTGCTCAAGCCCGTCGGCAACACGCTTGCTATCGCGAGCAATGCCGCGATTCTCATTACTGTTATCACGGTGGAACGATGCGACTTCTTCCCGCAGTGCCCGCAGTTCTGCCAGCACGGCATTCATGTCGGTGCCAGACGAGCGATACGGCCCATTCGAAGCCGCCGGCACGATCTCCTCGCCCTGGTGCACGATGGCCAACCCGGTTCGCGTGATCTGGTTGGTGCCGACATCGAACTTCGGCACCGTCAACCCGTACTGGCTAACACTGCTGGTGCCGGTCATTTGCAGACTGCCCGCCGTCTGCGCCTGAATACGACGCAAGTCCAGCAGCGATACGGCGTTTTGCTCCGCCAGGTCCAGCAGCGATTTCGACAAGCCCGGCAGCGCTTTCATCGCATCCAAGTCGCCCGCACGCGCCTGCGCCGTGGCGATGGCAAACGCCGACTGCGCGCCGGCCAGCGAGGCCGTGCCACCGCCATCAACAAGGCCCTTGAGGCGCTTCACTTCATCGAAAATCGCATCGGTGGCCGACTGCCGCGCAGCCTTAAGCGCGTCTTCAGCGCGCCGGGCTTCCTCGGCTGCCTGCGCTTGTGCTTGCGCAATTGCCTGCGCCTGTGCGGCGGCCGCCTGCTCCGCCGCCATCTTGTCCTGCAGGGCGTAATACGATTCCTGCAATGCCCTGTTGGCCGGGTCCATGGCCGCCAGCTCGAGCTTGCGCAGCTCGGCCGTATTCCCCTGGAGTTGCAGGATGCTGCGCTCGATGCCAGCACGCTCGCTGGCAATCGCCTTAGCGCGCGCCGCCGCGTCTTCGATGGCCTTGGCTGCGATTGCAGCCGCATCGGCCAGATCCTGCTGCGCATAAATCTGCTGCTGCAAGCCCTTTAGCACAGGATCGATCGACGCCAGCTCGCGCTCACGCGCGGCAGCCGTCTGTTCGGCCGCCGTATGCGTCAGGTTGTAGAGCTGGATTTCCATTGTGGCGCGCTGTTGCGCGATCGCCGCCGCCTGTGCCTGGCGAGCCTGCTCGTCCTGCGCCGCCTTCGCAACATAGGCGTCGTACTCGGCGTTGCGCTTATCGCGCGCCGCTTTTTCGGCCAGCAGCCCCTGCTCGTGCTCGTACAGCGACCGGGTGCTCGCGTCCATCGCCTCAATTTCAACAACCCGCGCCGCGCTGGCATACCCCAGCTCGACCTGCAATTCCGCAATACGGTCCTGGTATGGCTTGTTGATGTCGGCCAGTTTCTGCGCAATGGCGGCGGCATCTTCCAGCGCTTTTTTTGCCGCTTCCTCCTGGGCCTGCGCGGCTTCCGCTTGGGCCTTCGCCGCTGCGGCATTGGCATCAGCCACCACTTTGAAAGCCGGCGCGAGCTTCAGCAGATCAGCGTACGCATTGGCGCCCACCTCATTCGCCAGTGCGCCGGAGGTTTGCAGGCCCACCACCACGTTCTTGAACGCATCGACCGTTGTCACGCCAGCAAAACCCAACTCCGCCATCTTTGCCGTTACCTGGTCCTGAACAGGCTTCAAGCGCTCGGCCTCGCTCAAGAAATTCTGCGAGAAGAACGCGGTCTGCGACGCCAGCGCATCGAGGCCGCCAGTCAGCGTCAACAGGCGCTCCCGCGCCGCCAGACTGGCCACGCCCACCGTGCCGAACGCGGACTCGCCGGTGGCGCCCATCGATTTGAGGATCGCGTCGACCGCCGTGTACTGCGCGGCTAAGCGCTGCAACGTCGCGCTGGCGGCCTCGCCCTCTTTCGAGAACTGGGCGATACCCGGCACCAGCTCGCCGGCCACCGTGTTGGCCACGCCGGTGAAGAAGTCAGCGATGGCTTTTTCATTGGCGGCCTGGTCTTTGGTCAGCGCAATACTGACCGACTGCGAACGGCTGGTGATGTAGTCGGCGTCCACGCCCAGGGCTTTTGCATAATCGCGGCTTGCCATCGTGATTTTTGAGTACGCATCGCCCAAACCCGTGGCCGTCGCCTCGTCAATGGCCCGGGTCGTCGTGCCGCTTTTGTCGCTCCGCAGCCAGCCGCCCTTTTGCTTCCATGCGTCCTGGAACGAACCGTCGAAGCCCTGCCCACCAAGATTGCCTTGAATCGTGGTCCCGGTGATCTCTTTCGGCCCCATGCCGAAGGCAGCTTTTGCAAGCCCCACGACCGCCAACGCGCCACCGATCCATGGCAACGCGGTAGCAATCGCCCCGATGCCGGTCGACAGCGCGCTCGCAACACCTGGTCCGACGACGCCCAATATCCCCTCACCGATTGCCACGCCCAGGGAAGAGGTCAGGCCGGACCCTGCGCCAGCCCCCATCAGGCCACCAGCAATACTGCCGACAAAACCCGTGCCCACGCCGCCGGCAATGGTCATCCCACCGGTGATCGCGCTATACAGGCTCGATGCCGTCTGCACCAAGCTTGCGCCAGAGCCGATGGCATTCACGGCGCCACCGGCGGCCTGCGCCACCCCGGTAACACCGCCGGTGCCGCTGGTCGAGACTTGCCCCTGCAGGTTCACAATCCACTTCTTCAACGTCATGCTGTACAGCCAGTCGAAGAACACGTTTTTAAAGGTCTCCTTCAGGCGCTGGGCGGTGTTCTTGCTGCCATCCATGATCGACACGAACGTGTCGTGCGCGGTCTTGTCGATGTCGATCCAGAATTGCTTCTGCTTCGTCAACTCCTCGAACTGCGCCAGGGACGCCGCGCTGCGCTGCTTCGCCGCGATCAGCTTTTCGGTTTCAGTGATCTCGTCCAGGGTCATGCCAATGGACGCGCGCTGCGCCAGCTGCTCTTGCAGGCGTGCGACCTCCAGCGCCTCAATGGCGGACTTCTCCATGCCGAAGGTCGCCACCAATTCCTCGTTACGGGCCGCTTCCTGCTCGGCCTGCTCGATCGCCTTCGCTGCGGCTTCGGACCGGGACTTGTACAGCCGTTCGATTTCGGCCGCGCCCTGCTGGGCGCGCTTGTTTGACTCCTCGATCGCTTTGGCGTGCTCGCGCTCCAGCTCGATGCTCGCCGGCTGCTGCTTGATGTAGGCCTCGACGGTCGCGACGTACTCTTCCAGCGACTGCTTACCGGCGTCGTAGCCCTTCTTCAACATGGCAATATTCTGCTGGAAGTCTGCATCCTGGCCGATATCCTTGCCATTGATGCGGTTCAGCAGCTTTTGGTATTCCTCGGCAGCCTTCTTCGCCGCTTCAGCCTCTTTTTTTAACGCCTCGGCAGATTTCCCCGCCGCCTGTTGCTTCAGCGCGTACTGCGCCAGGTCGTCACGACCTGCGGCTTTTTTCGCTGCAGCCTCATCTTCCGCAGCTTTGCGCGCCTTTGCGCTGGCGTTCAAGATAGCTTCCGACTTTGCATCAACCTCCTTCCGGGCCGCTTCGGATTCGGCTCGCATTTGCACGCCGATCTGCTTCGCTAGGGCAAACTCACCAGTCGCCACAGCCGCAGCCTGCGCAGCTAGGCCGCCCAATTCTTTACCCACCTGGGTGAACACGTAAGCCACATTCACGCCGAGTACCGCCACAGTTTCAAAGACCGTGGTGATGGACTTGTGCAGCAAACTTGCCTCCTGCACCGCCGCCCCTTCCTTGCTGGCCGCGCCGGAGACAACGTCCAAGATCGCGCCCAAGTCGGTCAGCGCGGCAGTCAACCCCAGCGTATTACTTTGCGCAGCGTCCCCGAACCCGCCCTGCGAGAACTTCAACTTGGTCGCCTCCCAGGTGTCGCCCAGGTTGCTAATGGCACCATCCAGCGTCCGCGACTGCCGCTCCATGGCCCCACCAAAATTGGTTTCACCCAGCCGAATCAGGTATTGCTCAATCGCTCCCGCGTTGTTCGCGATATTCGTGGTCACACCCTGGAACGTCAGGCTGACCTGCTCACCATTTTGCTTCGCCTTGATACCGAATTCCTTCAGGCGCTCGAACTCGCCCGTCGCGGCATCCGCAACGGCCTCGATCATTTGGTTCATGCTCTTGCTCATCGCGGACGCCGTATTGCCGTAGGAATTCAACGCACGCTCGGACGGTGTCAGGCCCAGGTTCCGTAATTTGACAAACCCCTCGGTAACTTCACCCAGGCCATACGGCGTATTGGCTGCAAACGCCTGCAATGCCTTGTATGCCTGCGCCGCACTTGCGGCAGAACCGGTAGCAGTGACCAAGCTGCCATTCAGCTTATCGAAGGCTCGCTGCGTCTCAATCAGGGCGCCAGCCGCTTCGATGGCCTTCATTGACGTGAATGCACCGACCAAGGCAGTCTTCATGCCATCAGCAATACGACCTATTGCCCCGGATGTTGCACTAACAACCTGTCGTGCCTCATCCATCCCACGCTGCAAACGCGCAATGTCGGCCAGCAGCCGGATTTCCATGGTGCCGATAATCATCTTGTGCTTTCAATCTTTGCAGTGCTATGTTCAGAAGTGGCTACATCGATGCCAACGCACGAATGGCGCTGCGCGCCGAATTCGACACGATGGCCTTGATTTGCATGCCTTCAGCCCACGGTGGTGCGCAGCTTGGTTCTGTCGCGCTATGCGACTCATTCAGGTAGGCGACAGACAAGCGGCGGAGGGTTGTCGCCTCCCACTCGCTCAGGACGATGCCAGTGTTCTGCTGAAAGAAATGCAGCTCGGCGTGTGTTACCGCGCCGTCACCGACAACAGGCCCCACCTGCCACAGGTACTCGACCATGTGTTCAAAGCCATCTACTGCCGGCATATCAGGCTCAAAATCACTGCCATACTCGTCCTGCAAGCGCCTCCGCCGGGATTTTCGGACCGGCGGTTTGGTCATCGCGCCGCGCTGGCGGTCATCCTGCTCGTGCTTTTCGTCCGGCACGGCTGCCAACCAGGCGCTATAGCGGACGAAAAGGATCAGATCGTCGCAGGCTGCCCGGTAAAATTTGCGGTTTCTGCAATGTGCCGGTTGACCTGGTCAGTGACGAAGCACAATTCCAGGTCGCTGTAGACCGCTTTGATCAACTCGCGCCCCGACAGGCCTTCGTACTCCACGTTTTCAAACGATTCGGTGCATTGGGCCAGGAAGGTGGCAGTTTCCTTCGTCTGTTCTTCGGCGGTCTGGTCCGATTTGCCTTTTTTCTTCAGCTTGTCCACGTTGCGATTGCTCTGATCAGCCTTCGCCTTGGCATACTGCTTGGTGCCCGGGCCGTACAAGTGCGCCAACATCGGGCGGTTCAAGTCAGGCTTGCCATCCTGACCATCGGCATACATCAGTTCATCATTGCCGTCGCGCAGGTGCAGGGCGGACGTGGGTTTCAGTGCATATTTTTTCAAAGACATGGTTTTTCCTCTCGCGGATAAACAAATGCCCGTGCCGGTCGCCGCGCCCGCGAAAGGCGACAGCGACCGGTCGGTGCTGGTGGTGGCTCGCGCCAGATGGGTTACGGTGCGGCGACGATGACCGGCTTCCTGCAAATGCCGATATTGGCGGTGCGCTTCTTGAAATCGCCTTCCTTCGATTGCGCCATTTGCCAGCCCGCCACGATGACGTCCAGATAGTGGACTTCGCCGTCGGTGTAGGTGATCTTCATCGAGTAGTGGTTCGGCGAGGCTTCCGCCGCCGCCACGATGATCTGGCCGGCATCCGCAGGAAGGTCCGCGACCACCATGTCGCCCTCGCCATAGTCACGCGCGCCCTTGCTCTTCGTGACCGCGCCTCGGACAGGCGCAAATTTATTGATTGCACTCTTCGAGCCGTACATGGTGAACGATTCGACTTCACCGATGGTCGTGTAAGTCATCGCGGTGGCGCCATAGCCGGCTGCATCGTAGGTTGCTGGGAGCGCAGCGGAAATGGCGTAAATAGTGTCGGTAAAACTGTCTGGAGCGGTATGCGCAGCCATGGCGTTCCTTTCGAATGGGTGGAATAAAAAAGCCACCCAAAGGTGGCAGTGAAAATGTTGAAAATCGGTTTACTCGTTGTCGCCGGTGGGCGGTGTCGGCGCTTCGATGCCCGCCGCCTCACCCGGATCAAACCGCTCGACAACGATCCCGGCTGCCGCCAGCTCGCGTGTTACCGCAGCCAAACCAGCTACCGTCCCCGGCGCGGCCAGGTTGGCCTCATAGTATTCAGGGTCAATGCCGACCAGCAGGATGCGCGCGGCGCCAGCCTGCGCGGCAATCCGGATCGCCGCCAGCAGGTTGCTGCGGATGTGCAAGTCATGGCCAGGCGCCACGGTGACGATCTCGTGCGGGATGTGCAGGAAATATGCATCCAGCCCGTCACGCTCAAAGCCGACGATGCGGATGCCCGGGTAGGACTCCACTTCAGGGAGCCAATTGGCATCGATCGATACCATCATTTCCGCCCAGGGCGCCTTTGCCGCAGCCTGATTGCACGCAATCGCGTGCATGGGGCGCGGCAATCGCTCCAGCTCTTGCAACAGGCAGGGGGCATTGCCAAGCACGGCAACGGTCTCGCCGCGCCATTCCGGGCTGATCACGAGTGGCTTGGTCATCATATTTCCTTATGTTGTGGCGACGCTTGCTGGTCAAGCGGTCAGGCTGCGCCGCGCGGTCGTGTATTGGATGTTGTAGCGGGTTGTCAGCAGGCATGCCTGGGAATCGGCAGGCGAGAACACCGGGGCATTGGTGCCGGCTTCCAGGATCTTCATCATGCGGTCGCCCCGATAGGCCATGATGACCGGATGGGCGATTTCCATGATCTCGTCAGCCACCTGGTCCGGCACATCGCTGCGCGTCACCACGCTGACGAGCACTTCACAAGCCCGGAATACGCTACTGTTCAGGCTGTCATTGACATCTTCCCCGCCGCGATGCACGACCAGCACAGGACTTTCCTGGCGAGTAAAGGCCCGATTCACCGAGCGCTCCACCTTCGCAGGAAATCCTGGTGTTGCCTCCAGCGCCGCGATGATGCCCTCGATGTAGACTTCACGCAGCGTTGTCATGGTGCCACCTTTTCAAGTTGCGCAATCACAAATGAACCGTCTCCCCGCACATCGGGCGGCTGGCTGACCTTGTAAGTCGTACCGGCCACCACCAGGGTGTCACCGTAATTCAGCGTCACGTCGGCAGCTTGATATTCGATGCTGTAGCCGGTGCTGTGCACCATTCCTTCCAGCACTACTTGATCCGGACGACGGAAGTCGACGTCAAACTCGGTTGCCGGACCAGTCTGTGGCATGAGCACCGCCGTGTTCAGCATCCCCGCCCGCTTGAAGGCGGGGAAGAAAACATCAGGGTTCCAGGGCATGTTATGGAAGGATGATGCCGGCAGTACGCAGCGTGGCCAGCAGCGTGTTGTAGGACGTCTTCAGCGCGTTGGCCAGCGCCTGGGCGGTGGCCAGATCGGAGGCGTTGGCAGTGGAGATATCAGGAATCGCGGCCTGCGGGCCTTCGTTACCCGATGGCGCAGCACTATTGAGGCGCACATCGCCAGTGCCCGAAGGGTTCGATGCGACCGCAGTCGCTACACCGATCAGCATGCCGACAGTACCGTCGCTGTCGCAACGCTTGTTCGTATTGTCCCAGTAGATTTTCTGACCGAGCGTCCACGCCTGGGCGCTGGTTTTCGGCAATGTGTACACGCCGAAGGTATTGCCTTCCACCGGCGCGTTGATCAGCGCATCGCAGGTGGCCACTGCAAAGATCGCGCCCACTTGAAAGCCGCCGCCACTGGATACGGCATAGGGTGCGGTCAAGCTCAGCACCTTGCCCGCTTGAATATAGTTGTCCATATCAGTTCCTATCGTGAAATATTGGTTGATGAGGGCCGCGCAAGCGCAGGCCCGTTCTATGCCGCCGGCGCCGGGTTAAGCACCAGGGTTTTTCTGCATGCCGCGCCAGTCAATGGCTTTGGCCGCGAACACGTGACGGGCTTTCACCTGCAGTCCATCTACTTCGAAGCCCTGGCGGGTTTCGGTGTACAGGCCCTGCTCACCTTCGAGGTAGGAGAATTCGACCGTGTCGACGATGCCAGGCGCAGCGCTCAGGAACCAATCGTCGCCCGGGATGCGTGGATCGACCACAACTTCCAGCGACGTGTTGTAGGCCGGGTTGATATCGATAGACTTGGCCGCCACAAAGTTGCTGGACGTGTACTTATTGGCTTCGCTTTCCTTGTCCGGTCCCACAATCAGGAACGAAGGCGTCAGGTTCAGCACGCGCCCCTTCAGGCCGGTTTGTTTGCGCATCGCTGCGCGACCCAGGCCCAGGGAAACATCGGTAATGGCGGCGGCTGTCAGGAGGTTGCCATGGTTTGCATGGAACAGTGCCACGCTATCGGACATTGCGGCATTGGCGGTCAGGATGCCGTACACAATGTCACCTTCCAGCGCGGCTGCTTCGGCGGCCAGCGACATTGGGATGCGGTCAAAAGCCGACAGGTCGTCATTGACGACCGATTCCCAGGTGATGGCGATAATGCCACCGTATTTGCCCAGCGAGTACTTCTCGGCCGAGTCGCCAAAGGTCATCGACTTGTATTCGCCACCTTCTTTGACCTCGCGCATGGCGGACGATTCCGACAGCTGCACGCGCGCCACCTGGCGGAAGTCCGGCGCCGTCGATTCGCGGGCCCAGCCGGTGAAGGTGCGAGGCTGCAGCTGGTAGGCGGTACGCAGCGTGCGGCCGACCGTACTGGCCAAGATTTCAGGGAAATCGCTGGTCGAATGCATACCGCCACGCACTTGCAGGTCGCGCTGCAGGTTCATGGCCATCACCGCAACTTCGCGGCGTGACATGCCGCGGGTGTTACCGCCGGCCGCTTCAATACTTTCACGCGCCATGTCCAGCAAGGTCAGGCCACGGAACTGACGCGCCGCCCCCATGCGCGAGGCATCGTTGCGGAAGTCCGGATTCGGATTGGCGCGCAACACGATGGCGTCCGCCATAGCGGCGCGGCGCACATCGGTTTCATCGCTGACGGTCTGGATGTTGGCAGCGCTGCGGGTGTTAACGGCGGCGCTGCGCTTGGCCTGCTCGCGCAGAACGGCGGCGCCGGCATCAGCTGCCGTCATTTCACGCTGGGCGATCAGCTGGTCGGCGAACGCCGGTTCCAGACCGCCCAGCGTAACCATTTCGCGGATGCCGGCCTGACGGTCCGCTTCGGCACGGGCGCCCTCGGCGCGTGCGGCGTCCAGGTCGCGCTGGCCCGGCGCTGCGGTGACGACAGCTACAGTGGCCGCCGTCGTCGTGGTGTTGTTTTCCTCACCTGGCATGGTGATTTCCTTTCGGGTTGATTGACCGGCGGCTGCCGGATTAGTGGTTAAAACGGGGGCGTTGCGGGTAGAAAACTTGCAGGGTTTCATTGGGCCGGAAGGGCCTTTCGCACGTACAACCGGGTCATCGCTGCGTACGCCGCAGTCGGCGTCGGCGCCGACCGGTACCAGGGAAATTTCAAAGGGTTCCCAGTCGATCGCGACATAGCGCCATGGCTGGCCGTCGGCTGATGGCGGGATGCGATCCATCTCATACACGTTGTAGCCGACCGACACGTTGCAAATGATTTTGTCCACCACGTCTTGGTAGTACGGCTCAACGTCTTCGCGTTTTGAGAAGCGCGCGCTGGCGGTACCTTGACCATCGGACAGCTCAGCGGATGGAATGACACCCATCACGTCGCTGAGGTCATAGCGACCATGGGTGTTGAGCAACGGCGCCCGGCCAGACTGCAGCCGTTCCATACGCACGTGCTTGGGGTCCATGCTCAGCTCTTCCATGTAGTACCGGTCGTTGTACCAGTCATAACGGCGCACACCGGCGCCGGTGGTCCACACCAGGTTGACCGTGCGTGCTGCCACGTCGACATCCGTCACCGGCGCCAGGCGCGTCATCATCGGCATCTGCAGTGTTTCGACAGCAGCGTTTGGCATAAGGCTTCCTCAAATAAAAAACCCGCCGAGCTTGCGCAGGACGGGGTAACGGATAATTGTGAATGCTGCTATTGGTTGACGATGTCCGCCGCAGTGGCCGGGTCAATCAGCCGCTCGGACACTGCGGCATCGGAATCGGTCAAGATGCCCATGTCTGCCAGTTTTTTGCGTTCCGACTGGATTTCAGCAAACACCGTGTCCGGATCGTCGCCTCGCTCACGAATGGTTTCGGAAATGCTCTTGGTGGTGCCGCGATGTTCTTCCTTTGCCGCCATCACATCCTTCAGCGGGTCCACCCACGGCAACCGTGGCATGGTCCAGACCGCGCGCTTGACTGGCTTTTTCGTCGCGCTGGCCAGCCGCGCCACTTCCTGGAAGCGGCGCCCGATCGGCGCCAGCACCATCGGTTTAAGGGCCAGCCACTGTTCCGCCTTGATCAACTGGCGGAAGTCGAGCAGGCCGGCACGGTAGGAGCTGTAATTCACGCTCGACAAGTCGCCGGTCATTTGCGAATACATGACACCAGCGCCGGCGGCAATCGCGTGCAACTGGGTACCCGTGTATTCGCCATAACCACCTGACGCCGCCGGGCTGCCAAACTGGACATCCTCGGCACCCGAAATGTACTTGATCATCCCCGGCGCCACCTTCTCGTTCACAGAGCGCCCACCATTGGCAGACTTCGCCTCATTGCCGATGCGCATCGCCGTGTCGTCCGTGCGCACGAACGCAACAAAACACGCCTCGATTTTCTTGCGCACCAGTTCGGCCTGCTCGTAATCGGCCAGGTCGCGCAGGCGCAGCAGCGAAACGCCCAGCTCCGGCATGCCACGCACCTGGGAGGGCCGCATCTTGCGGTAGTAGTGCAGCACCTCGCTGGCCGGCACGCGCTTGCTTTCCAGGCTGTTCAGGCGGTAGGTCGCCACCTCGCCCGGATGAATCGGGAACAGCCAATAAGCCACGCGCTGGCCGATCGCATTGAACTCGACACCCGTGATGACGTAGTTGCCATTGCCGAGCGGGCCGTTGCGGCTACTGTCAAGATGGTCCGGCTCCAGCACCTGGATTTGCAACGGTACGGCCATACCATCTTCCGGCAAGCGTGAGCGGAAACGAATGATAGCCTCGCCGCTTTCACGGCGGGTCCGGTGCGCCAGCTCGATCAGTCCGTTGAAGTCCAGTTGGCCATCCGCGTCGCAGTACTCGCACCAGTCATCCCACAGCGCCTGGTCCTGCATCTTGGCCACGATGCCCTCGCCTACGGTGTTCACCACCAGGGTGTTCAGCGCCTTGGCCGCATATTCGTTGTTACGCACCATGTCACGGCAGCGGTTGCGCACACGGGACAGCGCCGGCCCAATCTCCGCGTTGGCGCTGCCGCCGCCGGCCACCCAGTCCGCCGTACGGCGGCCTAACTTCGCGGCATCATAGGCGCGCGCCATCTCCAGCGCACGGCGCGCAGCCTCCCGCTTGACGCCCGCCATAGGGTCGAGGTAACCGACCAGCTTGTCGATGAAATTCATGGATCAGTCCCGGCTGAACGCGATGAGCGTGGCCGGGCCACGGTTCGACAGCGGCGGCGCGGCCAACTGCCCGCTGGCGATCAGCCCACTGCGTACCACCTGCATCGCCTTCATCAGCTCGTCAATGCTGCGGTATTCCACGCGCTTTCCGTCATAAGCCACGCTGGCCTCGCCCGAAGCGATGGCCGCCTCCATGGCGGCCAGTTGCGTTAATGTGAATGCCATGCTTACCTCAGCCAATTTTCGGTACCGGACAGCCAGTCATCCTCTGGCGCCGATTCTGCTTCAACGACCGGCGCCGCAACCTGCGCCACCGGCTCTTCTTCCTGCGTGTCCGCCCCTTCGCTTGCACCGTCACGCTGATGCATGACCGGGGCGCGGAATAGGTCGCCATTGACCGGCTCCACCATGCTCTCCAACTGGGCCCAGTCCGCGTCGCGCATTGTGTCCAGGCGCAGCAGCGGGTGGTATGCCGCTGCGAATCCGTAGACAAAAAGGTCAATGACCTCATTGCGACGCCCCGGCAACTTCCGATACAGGTTCTGCTTCTCGTCGAAGACCTCGGCAGTCAGCTGCTCGAAGTAGTCGTCCGGCAGCGCCAAGGGGAAGTGGATGAACCGCTCCTCCGGCACCGCCTCTTCGTCCTCCGCCAGGTAGCCGAACAGCGCCGCCTTGGCAGTGTCGGTACCGATCGGCCAGAGCTGCACTCCACCCTTGATTACCCGGCCCTTATGCGTCACGTCCTGGGCGGTGGGCCGACCGATGATCGGCTTCCCTTTGCTCGATGCGCCCTTGAGCGCAAATACGCCGGCATGCCGGTACAGCCGTGCATACTGGTAGACCTCCTGCGTGTGGTGCCCGCCCGAGTCGATGCCGCAGGTCTGGACCCGCATCGGAACCCCGAAACTGTTCACCAAGGCGCGCTCGCGCAACACCGTCAAGCGCTGCCACACATCGTCCCGTGCCGGATTACCATCGATAATCCCGTAGTCGATCACCCAGTGCCGCTTGTTCCTGCCGAACCCTAGAATCTGGTACTCTAGGCGGTTGCCCTGCACGTCCACCGACATGACCAGTACCAGGCAGCCGACCGGTATCGTGCGCAGCTCGTAGTGCTCGCGGCGCTTGGCAATTTCCGTGTGGTTGATCTGGCCGCTGAGGTCTTCCCAGCATTCCGCCAGCTCGTTGTTGATGAAGACCTTCAGCGCTTCCGGGTCACCCTGCGCTGCCGCCCAGTCTTCCGCCAGCTCCGTCCACGGCCGCCAGCCCAACGGCGCATACAGGCTGGGCAGGTGGAAGCTGGCCACGCCCGGCTCACCCTTTGCCGTGGGCCGCCAGGCTGCCTGGGCATAGCCTTTGGTCTTCCAGGCCGCCTCCGTGTTCAGCACGCCGCAGTGCTCGCAGGCGTATGCCGCCTTTTCTGGTTCGCCCTGAGGCCATTTCATCTGGCCCCACTTGAAGAACTGCTCGCCGGCGCAGTCCGGGCAGTGCACGAAGTATTTCTGCTGGTCGCCCCGCTTGTAATTCCTGTCGATCGGCGACACACCCTCGATCGTCGGCGTACTGTTGCCGAAGATGCGCGCCTTGCGGCCAAAGTTACTGGTCCGCTTTTTGGCCAAGTCTTCCGGCCTGCCCTGCTTGCCGATGTCACCGGCATATTCGTCCATCTCCTCCAGCAGGATGTACCGCATGGTCGAGGACTTCAGGGCGCCCGGCCGGTTGGCGCCGATCAGTTGCAGGAAGCCGCCGGGGAATTTCTTGCGGCGCTGCGTGTTGTCCGCCCCCTTGACGTTCGGGTCGCGGATTTTCTTGCGCAACGCCGACGTCGATTCGCGCATCGGTTCGAAGCGCGACAGGTTCCACTTCTCCGCATCTTCCACCGTCGCGAACACGGCCAGGATATTCCCGGCCGCGCTGTCGATGGCGTGACCGATAAAGTTTTCGCCCAGCGCCGAACCGCCCAACTGGTGCCCCTTCTTCAGGTACACCTCGCGATAGAAGCTGTCCGGAGACAGCGCATCCATGATGCCGACCAGATACGGCGTGCGGCTGTTACGCCACGGCCCCGGCTCCGGACTGTCCGGCGGCAAGATACGCTTTTGCTCCGCCCACTGCGCGATCGGCAGCTTGCTGTCCGGCCGGATCGCGTCGCAGATCGACCGGATAAACTCATCGACCGCGCCCACTATTCGTCCCCGTCCGGATCCTGGTCTTGCAGCAGCTTCTTCACGTCAATACCGGCCAGCGCGGCGGCCAGTTCGCGCTCCAGCAGCAGTTCGCATGCCAGCGGGTCGGATTCCACCGCCAACAAGTCTTTTGTACGGGCCGGCACGTTCATCACCGCGTCGCGCAGGGCGCGGAAGCTGGTGTAAACGATGCGTTTGGCCTCGTCCACGTTGATCAGCTGGCCGACATCACGTTCATATGCCAGTTGCTGCTGCAGCGCCTGGTACCGCTCGCGGGTGGACCGGTGCTCACGATACTCGTTCGCTACCCGGTCTGTGCCGGCCACGCAATCCGATCCAGCCTTCGCCTCGGCGTCATCATCCGATTCTCGCGCACCACCTGGCGCCACCGCCGGGATTTCCAGTTGCATGGGTTGCGCCCGCTGTGCCAGCGCATTCACCGCCACCCGCGACGAATCAGTGTTGATGCCCCAGTCGCGATCGGCCGCCACCGAATCAATCTTCTTTTCTTCGGTGGCGCTGATGCGCCCTTCGCGTATCGCCTTCTGCACGGCGCCCAGGGTGACACCCCTGTGCCGTGCATATTCGCGATACCCCATCAACATGGTGACTACCCTCAACGTGATCAGGTGACTACCTGCACTGACTACCGCAGGTGACTACCCTTTGAAAATTCTGTGACAACGCGAACCCCGGGGCGCGAATTACCCATATGGTGACGCCCCTGGGAAGGACCCGCCGCTCCGCGACGCCCCATTGCCAGCCCGGTCAGCGCGCAGTCCGCACCGCATCCAGCCACGCCGCCGTCAGATTGGCTTCCCATTTCGCGGTGATCGTCTCCTGCGCCAGCTCGCTGAACTGGAAACGTTTTTGGTAAGTCGCATCCGTTGCGAACACGAGCAGCGGCGTGATGTGGCGGTTGTCGTTGGTGCGCGCATAAACGCCCGACGGCAGGGTCGTGCCCTTCGGCTTGCCGGCGAAGAAACGCTTGGCGCCGCCGCTGGAATTCAAGTCCCCGGCAATCCGTTTGATTTTCGCGCGCGTGATGTTGCCGTACTGGTTGAGCGCAATACCGCGGCCCGGCAGCGCAACCTGTGCCCTGCCTTGCTCCGCAAACCGCTGCTCGAACGTTTTCAGTTCGCGTTGGCCGCCAACTGCCTGAACGGCCAAGTACTTCGCCTGTGCATTCCGAACGAACACCGACGCGGCCAAGTTCGTCCTGGTCGCCACGCTGATGCCGATGGCCTTCTGCGTGAACGGTGTCGGCCTGTTGAATGCCGTGTTGATATGCGCCGTTTCCGCAGCCTGCGCCTGCTTGACCGTGGCAGTCATCGCCTTGGCGACAGCGAACGGCAATTGCCGCTGGCCGAAGTCGCCCAGTCGACGCGACGTATCGTTCAGCCCGATCAACTGAATCTGCACCATGGCTGCCCCCAGTGTTCGCCGCGCCCACAAAGCGAACGCCCAATGCAAAAAGCCCCGCATTTTGCGGGGCTTTTGTTTCGTAGGGACGTGCGCCGTCCCATCTGCTGCGAATCCTAAAGGAAAAAACTTTGCGTGGCAATATTTTTCTTCAGCTTCGTTTCCAGCAGCATCCGTGCATTGACCAGCTCAGCGGCGAAGTCCAGTTGAGGAAAGCGCCATACCGTAGCAATGCCGCATGCCTTGCGCAGCGCCCAGTCAAGGTGGCGTGGCAGGCTGGCCATCATTGCCTCCACTGCTTCGGCTGCCGCTGTGTCCATGCTGTCGTACAAGTCATCGCTGTCCGCGCAGGCATCACTGCACAAACCAGCCGAACGGCGATGCCAGCCCAAATTTAACGTCCGCTTGCGCTGCCACTCCAGCCACACCGCCAAACACACATCAAGCGGTTCCTGCTGCACCATCCGCACTTCCACCCTATGAATCGCCACCATTTCGCCGCTCCTTGTCCGCTTAAACTATCAACAGCAGGGTTGGGCAGGGTATTAAACTAACCCTGCTGTCCGCTAACCCGCATAAACACTCATTCTGCGCAGGGTATGATGGGTATGATGGGTTTCCGGTACGTGATGCGTAACGAAAACTCTGCAACCAATATCCACCAGAAAATAATCTCACTCACGTGTGTGCGCGAAACCCTGCAAACCCTGCCTACCCTGCGCAAGCCCTGTATCTATGCGGGTTTGCAGACAGCAGGGTTAGTCTCATACCCTGCTTACCCTGCGCCGTTCAGCATGCTATGAGCCCTGACGTCAGCCTGTTTCCTGAAATCGTTGATCTGCTCATTGCGGTTTCGCGCATCTCCCGGGACGCTGATCTCGTAGATCATCCGGTCCCTGGCCTGCTTGTTGTCCACCGCCACACTGCGCTTGACCTTATGCTCGCGCCCACCGATCAACCCACTGAACTTCGTCAGCGACAGCGGCTTCTCTCCGCTCTTGTCGCACCAGCGCTTGTAAATGATGTAAAGGTCTTCGGTCAGGCAGGTGCAATAAGGCGCATCCAGGTAGCCATCCTTCCAGGCCCGGTGGAATGCCATCCACCCATTCAGGCCGAACTCGATCACGCGCTCTTTCGCAAGCGTCATCAGCGGCTTGGTATGTTCATTGAACCCATCCAGCGGAAAGTTCAGCAGGAAGTGGTAAAAGGCCTGAATGGCGCCGGCCTGGATGGCGGCCACCACCTGGTCATAAAATTCTTTCGGTTGCTTTTGCCGCGCCTCGATCACCATGAAGCGCCGGTCCTCCAGCTCAATCGGGATCGGCTGCGGTTCATTCGAGAGGAACGCGGCGTTCATGTGGTTGCGCTCTTTTCGCTCTGGCAAGTTCTTCTCGTTGATGGACATGTCCTTGCCGGTGATCATGTACTTCAACGTGCCGTTGTGGCTGTACTTATCATCGCGAGACAGCACCTCCTCGAACAGCACAAACAGCTTGCGCGAGCGCCAGGCCGTGAACGAAGAATCCAACTGGTGCTGACTGGCCACGGTGCCGTAGTCGCCATAAATCGGCGCCATCACGTCCTGGAAGAACAGGCTTTTGCCGGTGCCTTGCTTCTCGCCGAACACCAGCAACGCCGTGGCCATCTTGGCGCCGGGGTTCTGCAAAGGAAACGCCAGCCAGCGCAGGATCCATTCGACACATTCGTCCACATTGTCCTCGGCGCTGCACAAGGAACACAGCAACGCCAGGATGGGCTGCACCAGCGCTGCGTTTTCCTTCGGTTTCAGTGGCCACCCCAGGAAAATATTCACGGTTGTTTCCGGGTCCGCCGTCTGCGTCGGATCGAACAGCAAGTTCTTCGCCTCGATGGTCCGGCGCAGCGCATGCTCCTGCCACTTCGTTGTCAGGTCCGGCGTGTAGTCGGCGCGCACCGCGCCCAAGCTCATCACCTGCTGCCCAACGCCGTCCCACACGGTCTCCGTGCCACGCAGCAGCGTGATATGGTCCAGCATTTCCTGTAGCCGCCCCCCCGCGCCCCCGTTGCCGTCGCGGCCGGCCAGTTGCAGCGTTTCGCGCAGCACAGTCCGCCGCTTAGGGTCACGCTCCCATGCGGCAGCCGCTTCCTTGCCCACCCAGGCGACGAAAGCGGACCGTTTCATTTTCTGCTTGCGCAGCGCGTCATAGATATCGGTGGTTTGGTAGATCAGCGCGAAGTGCGCCACCAGTTGCTCCGGCGTCGGCACGCTAATTCCGACCGGATCATCCTCCGATGGGGGCGCGGGGGAAGTGGCAACTGCTGGCGCAGGTGCAGGCGCAGCAAGCCCAGCATCAGGAACCGGCGCGCCGCCAGCCAGCAAGCGCTCCACCACCGGCAGCAACTGCGCCCGCACGTCGTCCAACGACTGCTCGACATGCAGGTCATTCCAGTCGGTCCACTTGTTGTCGCCCCGCGCGGCAAATACAGGGAACGCCACCTGGGCATTACCAATATCCTTGGCCGCCGCCTGGGCGCGCGACAATCCCGCGTTTTCGAATTTGATCATGCGCAGGCGCCGGCCCATGCGAATATCCGCCTCGATGTACGGCGTGCCAGTTGCGTCCGTGCGCCAGGTGGCGCGCACCACGCAGGCGGCGCCATCGGTACCTACGACCGTATGGTCGGCGCCATCGATGGCGGGCGCATCGGCCACACCCCAGTCTTCCAGCAGATCGCGGCGGAAGCGGTGTTCCAACTGCCAGTCGTCGTCGGCCAGCAGCAGAATGGTCGCATCGGGGAAGTCCTTGCGCAGCTGGCGCGCCACCGCCAGCAGATTGCCGGCGTGGAAGGCCACCATGGCCGGGAATGCACCGTCCGTGGCCAGGCGGGCCGACTGGAGCGTGGCGTAGCCCTCGCCCAACCCGATCAAGCGCGTGCTGGCGTCGATGCGCCCAAGCAGGCAGGCCGCGCCCGCCATGTCGGCGCCGCTGTTGAAGCGCTTTTCGCCATCCGCGCCGATCTTTTGCACGCTGACCAGCTCAGGCTTACCGCCTGCATAGCGCCGCGCCGGAACCAGCAGTTGGCCGGATTCATCGACACGCGCGCCATCGCCTGGAATCTTCTTGCGCAGCAGGTACGCCACTTGCGCATCCTGCCCAACTGCCGCCGCTTGTGCCCACTGGCGCCGAGCGCGACCAGCAGCCAGTTCGGCAACGCGCACACGACGGGCTTCCTCCTGCCGCTGCAACTCGGCGTGCTTGCGCTCGGCCTCGGCCCGCGCCTCGGCGCTGAAACTGCCGCCTTCGAGTGTGACCGCCACGGTGCCTGGGTCTTGCCCGCGCCACAGGCCGAAGTGACCGACGATCACTTCGTCGCCGTTGTCGAGACGCAGTGCGCGCAGCTTGTACCACGCTTTTTTACCCTTGCCGAATTTCTGGATTTTGCCGGTCAAGAGCAAGTGGCCGGATGGCAGTGGAGGCAGTCCCTCCACGCCCATGGCGGTGATGACATCCTGGCGATTCATCCCTGGGCCATCCCATCCAGGCGGGCAACCAGCTCATGCAGCGCGCGATCCGCGTTGAACACCAGCGTGCGAATGCGCTCCACTTCATACCGCTCGATGCGACCATCGGCCAGCGCTTCGTTGACGGCCAGCCCCAGGTTGCCGTTAGCGGCCCAAACCTGAGTAACGATTTCCAGCACCGCCATATCGGACGCCTGGACACTGTCGCCCACGCGCACGCACACATAGCCGTGGTTTGCCGCCAGCGCGTGCAGTACGCCGTGGTCGCCTGTCATGGCCATCACACGGTCCGCATCTTGCAGGGTGACGACATTGCCGGCGGCATTCGGGTTGGCTTTGTTGCGCAGCACGGCAGCCGACATACCCATGCGCACAGCCAGGGCCTCGCAGCCGCCGACCGCGCCGTGCACGGCCTTGTAGAAGGCGTCAGAAATGTTCATACGAAAACCCCTTCAGAAAATGATGTAAACAGCAACTTCGGCGAGCAGAATGGCATCATGGAAAATTTTCGAGTCCTTGAAATTGCCGAAGTGCAAGCTAACAGGCAAAAAATAGCCAGCCCTCTTCGGAGGCCGGCGGGAGCGATCTTCTTCCAATTAACCTTTACTCAAACCGCTTGCTACCTGATAACCAGTCTGGACGACCAAAGCGCCATCCGGCACGGTGTCGAGGATGTTGTGAGGGGATGCAGGCTGGCGACCGCAGTGGCCTGGGCTGGATGCGGGGTCGGTGGCGCGGCGGTTGGCCGGCGCGGCGAGTTCGGGCCAGATTTTTTGCCAATCATCTGGACGCAACTCCTGACGAGTCACCCTCCCACCAGTCTGCTGTTCAATGGCTGCGCAGTGCTGGATGGCCACCGGCCGGATCTTCTCGATCCACTGGTGCAAGAGTGCTGGCGAAACGTCAATCGCTCGCGCAAAGCCCGCCTTTTTTACACCGGCGTCGATGAAGTAGTTTTTAAGGTCCATGTCGCAATAATAGCATTGCTAGTTCGCGTGTCAATAGCTTTGCTCGTTGCGCCATCAAATAGCATTGCTATACTCGCCCAATGAAAAATGAACCAAAACCCTTGGAGCCCTGGCAGATTGAAGATGCCCGCGCACTGAAAGACCTCTTCGAACGGCGTGAGCCAAAGATTTCACAGGCGGACTTTGGTGCGCAATTTGAGATCGGGTCCCAGGGAATGGTGTGGCAGTACCTCTCCGCTCGTCGCCCGCTCAACATCAAGGCTGCCACCGCCTTTGCGCGCGGACTAGGGGTAAAAGTTGAAGAATTTAGTCGAACGATCGCTGAACAAATCTCAGCAGCGTCGGCAACGCTTGCAAATCCTGATTTGGGCGCTCAGCGCGTAACAGATAATGATGAACATGCCCCTATTACAGTACCCATTCGAATGGTAGCGCTGCACCTGCAAGCCGGCGTGACAGGGTTTGAGACGGTCGATAACTACGAGGACGGCGGCAGCCTTCATGTGCCGCGCCAGTGGATTGAAGAGAATGATCTGGACCCGCATGCGCTTCTGGCAATCAAAATAAGAGGCGAGAGCATGGTGCCCCTGTTATACGCAGGCGACATCGCGGTTATCAATATCAGGGATCGCTCCCGGGTCAACGGCGGGGTGTTTGCCGTTAATTTCAATGGTCAGGCAGTAGTAAAGCGCATGAAGTATGAGCGCCGCGAATGGTATCTTGCATCGGAAAATCCGGAGTTCCGTCAAGAGCCTTGCCGCAGCGGTGAGTGTGAGGTGGTCGGGCGCGTGGTGCGCTTCGAGCCGCGCAATTTCAAAGACCGCCTTTAATTAACTAGTCAGAGCCCATTTGCAATAATTGGATAGATTCCATCGGGAAATAATAGGTAAACTGACATTCATAGTTTGCCTACACATTCTCAGGAAAATAAATTGAAGAAATTGCTCTCGACTGTTGGCATAGGTGTCTTGGCTCTTGCTGCCTTTGCATATGCATCCCCGTATTTCACCTTACATCAAATCAAGAACTCTCTTGCAGATAAGGATGCTGATGCATTGTCCGAGCATGTCGACTTCCCCGCCCTGCGCGAGAACGTTAAGGGGCAGGTTATGGCGATGATGTCCGCGCGAATGAGCGGCCCGGAAATGAAAGACAACCCATTTGCAGCTATGGGGCAAGCACTGGGAGCAGCCATGGTCGGGCCAATGATCGATTCGATGGTTTCGCCAGCGGGTGTTGTGGCACTGATGCGCAATAGTGCATCCCGATCAAGTTCAGCCGGTGAAACGAAGGCCCCCAATTCCGGTGAGCAAATAAAGCCAAACTACACCGTCTCCTATAAAGGCTGGGACAGGGTCACAGTTCGGCCAGCCGGTAGCGAGGCAGGCGAAGGAACATTGACGCTGCGGCGTCATGGCTTGTGGAATTGGAAGCTGACTGCGATCGAAATGCCGTCAGAAATTTTGTCAAAATAAGCTTCCTATACTGAATCAATCGAGAAACTACATCACCCCGCCAGAGTGCGGTGCCGATTTGGCGTCAGGCGGATTTAACAGAAGCTGCCCGGAGATTTTCCGGGAAAAATCCACGATGCAACTCCGTGCCGCCATCATCACTGTTAAAAGAATCACGCTAGCCGTGGTCCAGGTCGAACCTGAGCAGACATACCCCGAGCCTGCTAATGCTGTCCTTCTCCAGGCGCAGCAAATCTTTACGGCGCTGCCCATCATGCTGCTGGCCCCACGTATAGGCGGCTTCTCACGCAGCTACGCGACATTCAATGTCGACAGCCTGATTAGTGAAATCAACGCTGACACGATTGATTGGCAGAAACATTCGCCGCCTGTACAGGATCGCGACGCACCTTTCTAACGCCCGATCTTTCCAACTAAAAAAATTTAACAACATGTAATAGCATTGCTATTGCACATGAAAAATAGCGATGCTATTATGCACCCATCGAAGCAGCCCCCACCGATGGAGACCAAGCATGCAGCTGTCCGCACCACGCCTCACCTACGCAATGACAACTGGCGACATGAACACCCTGCGCGATCTCGGTGACCGGCGCTTCTCCGTAGTCGGCCAACCAGCCCACGTGCTGTCCGCATCACAGCGTTCAGCTGAACACACCCGCCAGCACCACACCTTCATCGAAGCCCAGCAGCGCGCCAGTGGCGTGCGCGCCCGCCCCTGCTCCACCGGCTGCTATTCGCTCTACAACGCCCACGGCCAGTTCATCGGCCGTACGGTGACGGGCGACGGCGGTGGCTTCTGCAAGTCCACCTTGCGCGCCATGGCCACGCGCATGGCGCACAGCGAAGAACTGGCGGCCGCCTGTCGCATGGTGGACCAGGACTATGAAGCCTTCGGCGCGGTGACGCCGATGACGGTGGCGCTGATGCGCAAGCTGCTCAGCACCATTGACGGCGCCTGAGGCGCAACCATGGCGCGCATCGAACCCGATCGCGCCGCGCTGGAATTCGCCCACCGGGCACTGAAAACCACCCTGCCGCTGGACTACATGTTGACCGTCCCGGCCCACCTGGTCGTACTGCACATCCTCGCCCGCCGGCACATGCAGCGCCGCGCGCGGATTGATTTGAAGAAGCTGCAAGCCAACGACAACGACTGAAAGAAATCATCATGGACATGCTGAGTGCTGTTTCCACCGCCAACAATGAATCCCTGCGCATCGCAGCCCAGGCACGGTTTCAACTGGACCGCCCTGCCCTGCTGCGCGCCAGCGCGATGCTTGCCGCCCAGTGCCACGCCGCATCGGATGCCGCGCGCCTGATCAACAGCGAAAGCCTTGCCAATGTGGCGCCGCCGCCACCTGCCGCCGCCGCGCTGTACGACATCGTGCACGACCTGTCCTGGGCCGGCCGCGCCCTGACACATCCACAGAGCGACCAGAGCTGCCTGGGCTGCAACCTGGGCTACGCGGTCGCGAAAATCTTCGCGCTGGCCTCCCGTGAAGGCATCGACGTGGGCGCCATCCTGGCCGCGCAGTTGCACGAAGAAGCCACCACGCCCATCCCGTTCTAACCACAACCGAAAGGACCACTACCACCATGAGCAAAGCATTCGCCGTCTTCCTGCAGGAATTGCGGGAGGGCCGTACCCACGCCGAAATGACCAGCGCGCTGGCCGAGCTGCTGCAGAAGGTGCGCGACACCGGCAAGGGCGGCACGATCACGCTGGAAATCGCGGTCGGGCCGGCCAGCCGCGGCTCCGACGTCGACAAAGTCGTCATCAAGGACAAGATCAAGACCAAGCTGCCGACGCCGGAGCGCGGTACCGATTTCTACTGGCTGACCGACGACAGCGAACTGACCCGCAACCACCCGCGCCAGTCCGCCCTGGACCTGCGCGACGCATCCACCCTCACCTCCACTCCACCACTGAAGGAAGCCATTCAATGAACGAACATCTGCACGCCGACGGTAGCACCGTCAAAGCCATCACGGACCTGGTCGCCGCCGGCGACGTCATCAAGGAAATCGACAACACCCGCCACTTGGTGATCCCGGAAGGCTACCAGCACATCGAAGTGACGAAGGCTGTCGAGGCGGCTGCACCAACGCCAATGCGCAAGAAAGGCACTGTGCAGTTGGCCGCCGTGGACAGTTTCACCAAGTACCTTACCGACCATGGCCTGGCCGACAACTGCTACATCTATGCCGACCCCGACAGCCGCACCCTGACGGGCGTGCTGAACGATCACATGACCGGAGACGACACCGCAGGCTGGCGCGACCACCGCGCGGTCTACACGGCTGAATACACCCGCGAATTCGCGCTGTGGATGAAGCACGACGGCCAGCAGATGGAGCAGGAACAGTTTGCGATGTTTCTCGAAGATAACATCGCCGACGTGGTGGAACCTTCCGGCGAAACGCTGATGCAGGTCGCGCTGACGCTGCAGGCAAAAACCGAAGTGGCATTCAAGAGCCACCGCCGCCTGGACAACGGCCAGGTGCAGTTCGGCTACAGCGAAAACATGACGTCCAACGCCGGAGCCGATGGCCAACTGGAAATCCCGCGCGAGTTCAAGCTGGGCCTGCGCGTGTTCAAGAACGCGCCGGACGCCTACAAGATCAAGGCCCGCTTGAAGTATCGCCTGACCAGCCAGAAGCTGAAATTCTGGTACGAACTGGACCGCCCGGTGAACGTGGTGGAAGACGCATTCAAGGCCTACGTGAGCGCAGCGCAAGAGAGCGGCTTCACGGTCCTGATGGGCAAGCCATAAGGAACCATCGCCATGACCACCAACACCATCAAGATCGGCGCCAGCGTGGCATTTGACAGCGAAGACGGCCCGCAGCAAGGCACCGTGTCTGGCTTCAAGGCCGACCTGGGCAATGGCCGCAGCCACGCGCTGGTGAAGGTCACGGGAACACTGAACGGCGAACCCTGGACCATCCCGGTTGACCAGCTGCAGCAGCGCCCCACGGCGCGCGTGTAACGCCATGAGCTTCCGCCTCCGCCGCAAGCTGCCGCCCGGCCGCGTGCCGATGACTAGCCCGGCACGCAACCGCCTGGCGCTGGAACTGGCCACGTCGGTCGAGACGCTGCTGGCCCAGCCATCGCCGGGTGCGTTTAACCAGGTGTCGAAGATGCTGGCGGCGCTGGCCGGTGCCGGGATGAAGTCCCCGGCGCTGGATCAGGCGAGCAACACGATGAACCTGATCTGCGATCGCTACGAGCGAGTGGGCAAGGTTGGCGCCAGCGCGGACGAAGCGGCGGCGCTGCGCGCGGCGATAGCCGGAATTGACCAAGCGCTGCCACGGCTGGCCGTCGATGTTCTGGCTCGGGCCGTGGCGGAAGTGGAAGCATTTTGCGCCCTGGCTGGCGCGTGATACGAGGAATGTTATGAAGCGTGACCTTTTCACGATGCAGCTGGACCTGGGCAACGAACTAATCATCGACAATTTCGCTGGTGGTGGTGGAACGTCAACGGGTCTTGAATGGGCTTTCGGCCGCCCGGTCGACATCGCAATCAACCACGACCCGGAAGCATTGGCGATGCACGCCGCGAACCACCCACACACCAAACACCTGTGCGAAAGCGTGTGGGACGTCGACCCAATCAAGGTGACGAATAACCAGCCTGTGGGCCTGGTTTGGCTGTCGCCGGACTGTAAGCATTTTAGTAAGGCCAAGGGCGGAAAGCCTGTGGAGAAGCGGATCCGTGGCTTGGCCTGGGTTACGATGCGGTGGGCGGCCAAGTGCAAGCCGCGCGTGATCATGCTCGAAAACGTCGAGGAGTTCAAAACCTGGGGCCCGCTGCTGGTCGATGCCGACGGCAACGCCAAACCGGATCCCGCGAAGAAGGGCAAGACGTTCGAAAGTTTCATCCGCCAGCTGCGCGGCCATGGCTACGACGTCGAGTACCAGGAGCTGCGCGCCAACGATCATGATACGCCAACCATTCGCAAGCGCTTCTTCCTGGTGGCACGACGCGATGGGCTGCCGATCCGCTGGCCGGTGCCGACGCACGCTGCACCCAAGACCATCGCTGTACAGGCCGGAAAACTGAAACCATACCGGACGGCCGCCGAATGCATCGATTGGTCTATCCCGTGCCAAAGCATCTTCAACCGCAAAAAGCCGCTGGCGGAAGCCACGTTGCGCCGGATCGCCAAGGGCATCATGCGTTATGTGGTCGATGCGGCTGAGCCGTTCATCGTGGGGCAAGGTGGCCCGATCTATTCGGGAAAGCCAAAATCGGTTGCAGAGCCGTTCGGCACGCTGACGACGGAAAACCATCGCGCCGTGGTGCTGCCGACCATTGTCCCCGTGACGCACCAGGGCGGCGACCGCAGCGAATCGATCAACGATCCGTTCCGGACGATCACTGGCGCGCAGCGTGGCGAAAAAGCCTTGGCCACTGCCACCTTGGCTCCGTTCGTGATGACCAACACCACGGGCCACGCTGGCGCCGCCGCAGATGCGCCGGTGCCGACGGTAACGGCTGCTGGAAACCAGGCGCTGGCCACTGCGACATTGTCCGCGGTGCTGGTGGACGCTGCGCATGGGGAAGTGTCACCCGGTGGCGTAAAGCGCTGGGGTTCAGGCGCACATAAAATTGATGCGCCAATCGGTACTGTGCTGACTTCCGGCAACAAGGCGCTGGTGACCGCCTTCCTCAGCGAACATGCCAATGCGTCGAACCAGCGCGTGATGCCGGTGGATGAGCCGCTGCGCACGATTTGTGCCCAAGTCAAGGGTGGTCATTTCAGCATGGTGTCGGCGCACATCACGAAGTTTCGCACCGGCGCCACCGGCAGTGACTTGAATGATCCGCTGCCGACCATCACGGCCGGTCCAAAAGAAAACCCAGCGGGCGCTGCGCATGCACTGGGCATCGTTGCCAGCAACCTGGTGAAACTGCGCGGCACCAGCACCGCCAGCGGTACCGACGAGCCGCTGGGCACGGTCAGCGCCGGCGGCCAGCACCACGCTGAAGTGCGTGCTTTCCTACTGAAGTATTACGGCAGTGACCAGGACCCGCGCCTGGAAGATCCGATGCATACGGTCACCAGCAAGGACCGCTTCGGCCTGGTCACGATCCACGGGCAGGATTACCAGATCGTGGATATTGGCCTGCGCATGCTGGCGCCGCGTGAGCTATTCCGGGCCCAGGGCTTCCCCGACAGCTACATCATCGACAGCGTGCCGGACTGGGAGCGGCTATTCGTGGACGGCGAGCAAGTGGCGGACGTGAAGTCCATCCCGTGGCGCCCACTGACGAAAAGTTCCCAGGTGCGAATGTGCGGCAATAGCGTTTGCCCGCCGATGGCGCGCGCCCTTATCGAAGCGAATTTCGGGCATGAACGCGAGATTGCGAGGGCGGCCTAATGAAAAGCTTATGTTCGCAAATCTTCGTCACACATCGGCACTCGTCGATCCGTGCACATAGCCTCGAGATTATGTTGCAGCATTATCAACTCTTGCAGGTATCTGTGTGCGTCGGTGATCCGATCTTCGCATTCGGAAAAGAGCGTTCCCGACATTGCTCCTCCAGTGTGTCGCATGTGGTGCTGGACTTGAATCAGTGTTGTGGAAATATGCAACGCTGCGAGGACTGCAATGTGGTTGGTTTGTGGCGTGATAAGGGAGTCCAGAATCGCACAAAGTCGATCGATACGTGTGGCATGTTGGTCCGCCATCCATTCATTGAAAGCATTTTGTTTGTCGCGCACAAGATGCTCGGCTGCCTCCAGGGAAAACGATGCGATCTGCACCATATTCCTGATGGCCAAAGTCCGAGCAATCAATTCAGCATCAACAGCCTTTGTACGTTCACGGGCGTGCTGCGACTGAGCAATTGCGAATGCGCCAACAATAGCGCCGATAGATCCAATCGCCTGTACCCAACTCGCCCAATCGGATTTGCTCAGTTCGAAACTGCGGCCCAAGAGAATAAAGTCGAGGAATGTGAAGGCGATCAGCAATACTGCCTGAATCCGGGAATTTTTAAACCATTGAAAAAATGTTGTCATGAAGGAATTTTATCATGATCTACAACCCCGGCCACACGGACTACATCCACCAGCGCAACAAGAAAGCGAAGCCTGGGCCCAGCTTTACCATGAAGAAGTGCAACGGCCCGTGCGGCCTGCGCCGCTCTGTCGGCCAGTTTGCGCACGGCAGCACCGTGTGCTTGCAGTGCGCCAAGAGGTCAGCATGACGGCGCCCACCGCTTCCGCCTATTCGCCAGCAGACGATCCGCAGCGGCACAACCGCGTGCTGCTACATGCCTGGCAGGCGACGCACCCGGTGCTTTACTGCGGCCGCCAGCGGTTCATCCAGGGTCTGCGCTTCATGACTGAAGGCAGCGCGCTGGATGCAGCAGTGTACCTCACCGGCAACCCGCAACCAGTTCCGGCCGTCGAGGTGACGCTGTTCACTCGGCCGGAGTCACACGAACCACAAACAGACTGAGGAGCATGAATTGAACAAACAAGAACAGGACAAGCTGGACGAACTGAAGCGCAAACGGAATGCCGCCATCGATGCCGCTGAACGTGCCGCATATGAATATTTCACTACGTGCAACATCGGCCAGGAACGCTGCCGCGCCGCCGACGTTTACGAAAACGTGCGCACAGCGCTCCGCGTTGGATATTGAGGACATCATGACTATGAAGGAACTGGCGACCAATGGGCACAAGACACTGATGCCGGATGTAATGATCGATTTGGAGACGATGGGAACGCGCCCGGACGCCCCGATTATCGCAATCGGCGCAGTCGCTTTCGATATAGACAAGGGCGTGCTGGGCGAACGGTTTTACACCACCGTGGACCTGGCCAGCAGCGTCTCCCAGGGCGCCCGGATCGATCCGGGAACCGTTATGTGGTGGCTCAAGCAGGGAGACGAAGCGCGCGCCGCGCTGCAGGATGGCAGTCAGGCGCCGGTGAACATAGCGCTGCAGAACCTGACACTCTGGCTGCGCACGAACTGCGCACCAACCAACAAGCTGCGCCCCTGGGGTAACGGCGCCAACTTCGACCCGGTCATCCTGGAAGAGCATTACCGGAAGGCCGATCTGGACGTTCCATGGAAATTCTGGAATATCCGCTGCTGCCGCACGCTGGCGGCACTGCGTCCGGACATAAAGCGCCAGAACAATGGAACTATGCATAATGCACTGGACGACGCGATCGCTCAGGCCGAGCAGATCATCGCAATTTTCCAGTCCATGATTGCGCGAGAGCGTGCGATCCCGGATGGCTGGCGCATCTGGCGCGAGGGAAGCACGGTCCGCATCGAGCATCCATCCATAGGCCGGGCAGTCACATCCGGAGTGAGCAAAGACCCCAATGACATGGTGCTGCACCACCTTGCCGAATCACTGCTTGCCTTCGATGCCCTGCCCCCTTCGAATGCGTAGGCAACTGGCGGCTCTCTCACCACCCGATATCACCAAACACAGGACTCCCAAATGAGCACACTCGACGTTCTTACGCCAGAGCAAGCCGCTGAAGCACTCGGGTGCGAGCCGCAGCATGTGAACGAACTTGCCGCGCAGCGGAAGCTACCAGCTGTCAAATACGGGCGATCTTGGCGCTTTCCAGTCGCGGCCATGAATCAATTCCTGGCGCAGCGCGCCCTGGAGCATATCGCTGCAGCGGCGGCCGCTGCACCATCTCCTACCCCAATGCCAAAACCGACGACACGGCGCCGGGCATTGCCGGACCTGTCAAAGTGTTAGGTCCACAGGCGGTCGGCCAGATCGGAGCCGCGCAGCGACAAATAGCGCATAAACATCGTGAAGTTTTCGTGCCCAGTGATTTTCATGCATTCTTCGCTGCGGAACATCCAACCACCGTCCGGCGTCCGCATCGTGACCCAGCGGCATGTCGCCTCATGCCGCAAATCGTGTTCAGTTAAACCCTCGCACCCTGCATATTTGAATGCCGTGGCAAAGGCTGCGCTGAGCTTCGCCGTCACACGCTTGAGCTGCTCTTTATCGCCATCCCACCAGGGGAAAATCGGCGTATTGGGACTTGCGGCCGCAAGACGCCGCTCCAGCATGTCATAGATCGCCGGCAAGATTGGGACGTCCCGCGCGGCGCCGGTTTTGCTGGCGCCGATGTGGATGGTCCGCAATGGCAGGCGAACGTCCGCCGGGCGCAGGGAATATGCTTCCCGCAACCGCAACCCGGTATTGACGATGAGGCTGTATAGGTCAAGCATCGCGTCGCCTTCCGGAAGCGCCAACGGGCGTTGCCGGTCATCCCGCTTCTCACCACGCAAGGCGGCGCGAATTGCCTCATCCTCCCCTTCCCGCAATCGCCGATCCCTGGACTGGTCGACCTTGGCGCGCTTTTCTTCATGCCCATCCAAAATCGTCCGCTCGTGATCGTTGTAGGCCGAATAATTCTTGGGCAAAAGGCGTAACGGGTTGGCCAGCGGCTGCTGGCCATCGGCGGCCTGGCGCTTGAGGTGCCAATCCAGCAGCCGGGCGACAGCGCCGACACGCTTCCGGATTGTGCCCGGGGCGAGATTCTTGACCAGCTTCATCGATTTGACCCAGTCCTCAGCCCATTTATAGCGGGTGGCGTCGTCGACACGCACCACGCCAAGCTCATTGATGCCCATGAGCATGTCAAGGATTGAAACGTCCAGGGTGCTGACCGATACCGCAGACTGGTAATCAGCGATCAGACGGCCGAGTGTCATGGTTGTTCCCCGGTCACGCTTGGCGGCCAGCTCGGCCGGCACAACGCCCCGCGATAACAGCGCCTCGAGTTGCTCGCCATAATTCCTTGCATCGGCCTCGAACTCAAAGGTCGCGGTAAAAATTTTTGGCAAAAGAGAATGCTTGACCCGCAGCTCGAATTTCGCGCCGCGTGGCCGGACCACAATGGACATGCCGCCCCCAATCAAAAAAATTGACGAGGGATTGTATCTGGCATAGACGGCCAAAGCGAGCCGTTTTAAGGTAGCCCTGTTACCAGAGCGAGGTAGCGGCGAAGCGATTTCAGGGAATTTGAAGCGAATTCAGCGACTGAGCCTAGAAGCATTTTCTAGGTAAGTCGCTGATTACATTGATATATTCTGGAGGCGAGGACGGGAGTCGAACCCGTCTAGACGGCTTTGCAGGCCGCTGCATAACCGCTTTGCTACCTCGCCAGGAAGACTTGTCTGAAACGGCAGCCGGTTATTGTCTGCCGTTCGAAATTCTGGAGCGGGAGAAGAGTCTCGAACTCTCGACCTCAACCTTGGCAAGGTTGCGCTCTACCAACTGAGCTACTCCCGCATGGAGTGTGATGTGCTATGAAAACCTGGAGCGGGAGAAGAGTCTCGAACTCTCGACCTCAACCTTGGCAAGGTTGCGCTCTACCAACTGAGCTACTCCCGCATGGAGTGTGATGTGCTATGAAAACCTGGAGCGGGAGAAGAGTCTCGAACTCTCGACCTCAACCTTGGCAAGGTTGCGCTCTACCAACTGAGCTACT
>JAIENA010000346.1 GCA_019751755.1 Burkholderiaceae bacterium
ATGCAGATGGTCGCGCGGCGCATCATCAGGGTTCCAGCAACGCGCGCAGCCGGGCGGCATCGGCGCGAAAGTGCGGCGCGTTGCGTTCCACGTGCGCCAGCGCATGGGCCAGCGACACATCGCCGGCAACCGAGACGAAACTGCCGGCCGAGGCACAGCGCGCCTGCTGGCAGCCGCGCGCCGCCCCGTCATCACGCGCCAGCACCACCATTGGCACCTGCTCGACGCCAAAGCGCGCAAACGCCGGCGGATCGATCTGGATCGCGCCCCCGCGCCCGCCTGTGAGCTGCGTGACGCGCGCGGCGGTCTTGACCAATGAGCCCGCCTCCAGGCCGCGCAGCACCAGCACCGCGCCAGCGCGCGTGCCGTCGGCGATCAGGCGGCGCACGGCGCCCTCCGGCATCGCCAGGCTGATGAACACCAGCAGGCGCGGACTTGCCGCCGGCGGCACGACGCCAACACCGGCGGCATCAAAGCCGCGCGCCACGTGCGCCAGGTCGACGCCGGGGCTGGACAATGGCTGAGGCAACCGGTCGATCCGGGGCGCCGTGACCGGTTCGGCGGCACCGGCCATGCCCGTCATCGCCAGCCACAGCAGCCATCCCGGCCAGCACCGGCGCTTGAGGAAGAACAGGGTTCTAGTAGCCGACACAGCAATTCCCCTTGCGGAACAACATGAACGCGAAGTCTTCGCCACGCACCGGATACTCCTTGCCGGCGCCCCATAACACCGTGCTGCGCCCGAACGGCTGGCAGCAGCGGCCCGCGTCCTTGGCGGTGGCCGCGATCGGATAGGTCAACTGGCTCTTGTAGGCGCGCTTGTCCATCACCGGCAGGAAGTACGGGCCGCACAGCCCGGGCGTGCCATGCCGTCCCCAGGCCAGCAGTTCGCGGTGCAGCTTGGCGGTCAGCCGCTGGGCCAGCAACTCGGCCGTCCGCACGCCCCCCAGGTGATACGGCACGTGGCCATCGAGCGGATGGATCGCGCCCTGGCAACCGGCGCACCAAAACAGCTCCGGCCGGGGAAAACCGGTGGTGGCGGCGACACAATCGGCGGCGCAGGCCGCCTGCGCGACGGGATTGGCGAACAGGGTCGCCTCGGGGTTGAGGATCAGCGTGAGCTCGTCGTCGTTCCAGAGCGGATCGACCTCGGTCAGGTAGGCCAAATCAAAAGCGCCCTTCTCCATGCAAGGAAAGTCCGCCACCACGCCCAGCCAGTACAGCACCGGGTTGGCATAGAAGTGGGCCTGATAAAAACTGTTCTGGTCGCCGCCGGCGTCGACCGCACGCCCGGCGTCCGGGGCGGCGATGCCGGGATTGAGGTCAAGGCCGCCCAGCGACACCAGGCAGAATGCCCGCCGCACCACCTCGACGTGGCGCACCGGCTCCCAAAAGCCGATCGACAGGCCCACGGTCGGATTGACGCCGCATGAACACAGCGGCGAACCCGGATTCGGGATATCCTCCTGTCCGCCGATCGACGCCAGGGACAGGCCGCCAAGGGAGATCGGCATGATGCAGCTCCAGCAGATATCGGTGATCGGATTGGGAAAGCGTCCGGTGCAGGTGCTGGCGGCCATCGCGCAAGGGCACGCCAGGAGCGCGGCCAGCGCGCACGCGCAGGCCAGGCGCCCACGCCTGCGCACGGACCGGGTCAATTGCGCCATGTTCATCGTGCCGCCTCCCCGGAAGATGTGGTGGCAGGCGGCACCAATTCATCAATACGCAGCATCCTGCCCTCCTGCGACACCAGCGCCGGCACGTGGCGGATCGCCAGGCGCCGCGTCAGCGTGCCATGCTGGTCGTAATAGACCGGCATGCGCCAGCGGCGCATCAGGTCGAGGTAAGACCCGCCCGTCAGCACGGGCTTGACCGCCCCCGCATACCGACCGATCAACTGCCATGCCAGCGCGACCTGGCGCGCGTCGCGCGCGTCGAAAAAGAGCAGACGGCGCGACAGGGACACGATGTCGAGCGGATTGGCGCGCGTCCCGGCCGGGAACAGCAGCCGGCCCGACGCGTCCAGGATGTTGCGGTCCAGCGCATAGGATGGGTCGTAACGGTAGGCGCGCGCCGTGTGCGCCACCGGCAACGGCAGCGGCGCCGGCTGCAGCACCGCCATGCGGCCGCGTTCGATCGCCTGACTGCGCAGCCGCGCCAGTTCGCCACTGGCCTCGCGCGCGCGCAAGCGCCGCTCGATCATGGCCAGGAAATCCTCCTCCGCGATGCGGTAGAGCGGCCCGATCACGCCCAGCGAGTCGGCGCGTGCGCACGGCACCGCCGCCAGCGCCAGGCAGGCCACCAGTCTCCGTATTGGTCGCGCGATCATCATCGGCTCCTAAAAGAGTGGCCGCACCACGGCCAGCACGTCGCGCCGCGCCACCAGCCCGCACAGGCGGTAGCGCGAATCGAAGCTGTCCGCCCCGGCGCCCTGCATGTACAGGTAACCTGCCGGAATCACGGTGGCGGCAATCGGCTCGAGCGCCAGCCGCGACACGGCGGCGTACCGTTTGGCGAACCCGGCGTCGGCGCCGTTGACGAACACCCGGCGCTCGTTCACCGTCACCCGGTCGCCCGCCACCCCGGCCACCCGCTTGAAAAACGGTTGGCCGCGCAGGCCCGGAAAGTGCCGCACCGCATCGCCCCGGAACGCAAAGATCACGTAGTCGCCGCGCGCGGCGCCATGCGCGCCATAGTCCACGACGGCCACCCAATACGGCAGGCTGGGCGTGACGTTAAAGAGGATCGGCAGCCGTGGCGTGGGGTCGACCAGCAGACGGGTCAAGGCCAGCAGCCAGACCAGCGCCAGCAACGCATAGCACGGCCAGTCGCGCCGCATCGCGCGCAGATGGCGCATCAGCGTGGTCTTCATCAGATTTGCTCCGAGAAACCCCGTCCTTCAGGGCCGGGAGTGAAAGGAGCCGACTGCGAAGCAGTCGTTGCCTTTCCGTTGAAAGGGCTGTATATAATTACAGTATGATTGGGGTCTATCGCTACCGCGTGAAGTCGTTGACCGGGCTGCTGAATAAGCAGAGCCGCGCATGCAACTTCGTCTGGAACTTTTGCAATGACCGACAAAAAGATGCACTGCGCTTCGGTCGTCCGTGGCTTACCGGGTTCGATCTGAATAAGCTCACGCAGGGCAGCAGCAAGGAACTCGGCCTGCACTCGGGAACGATCAATGCCGTGTGTGAGCAATACGCCAAGTCGCGCTCGCAAAAGAAGCGCCCATTCTTGCGTTACCGGGGAAAAAAGAACCTCGGCTGGGTGCCTCTCAAAGGCCGCGAGTTGAAACGCGAGGGTGACGCCTTCCGCTTTGCCGGCAATACCTTCCGCGTATTCAACAGTCGGCCGCTGCCTGAGGGGAAAATCAAGGATGGTACGAACTTTTCCCGTGATGCGCGTGGCAACTGGTTCCTCAACATTGTGATCGACGTCGAAGTCGCAATTGAGACCCGGGAGCCGATGCGTAGCGTGGGCATCGACCTGGGCCTGAAAGACTTCGCCACGCTGTCCACCGGCGAAAAGATCGAAGCGCGGCATATCTATCGCGGCATGGAACAGGCGTTGGCCACGGCGCAGCGGGCGCGTAAAAAGCGCCGGGTGCGTGCGATACACGCCAGGATCGCCTGCCGCCGGCAAGATTTTCACCATAAGCTGTCGCATCGCATCGTGCGCGATTTCGACTACATCGCGGTGGGCAATGTGAACGCCGCCGGACTGGCCAAAACCAGCATGGCCAAGTCCGTTCTTGATGCAGGCTGGTCGTCCTTCCGAAATATGCTCGCGTACAAGGCCGTTAAGCATGGCGCGTGGTTTGAGGAAGTGAACGAAAGTTTTACCTCCCAAACCTGTTCGAGTTGCGGCGCCCTGCCCGATTCGCGGCCGAAAGGTATCGCAGGTCTTGGAATAAGAGAGTGGCAATGCAGTGATTGTGGTTGCGTACATGATCGTGATACCAATGCTGCGTTAAACATTCTCCGTCGCGGACGTGCGACGCTGGCTGCAGGAATCCCCGTCCTTTAGGGCGGGGAGGACGTCAAGGCCGCACCCGTTGCCGCAACAGCGGCGTCAAGTCCCGCACGCCATCGGGCAGCGCCGCGATGGCGGAACGGTCGACCACCAGGCAAGCGCAGTCGCGTTGCAATTCGGCCAGGCGGGCGGGATAGCTGGCGACGAAACCACGCGCCGCCGCCAGCGCCTTGTCGCGCGCCACCGCGTCGGCGCTATTTGACACTGCCTGGACATGGCGCGCCTGTTCCTCGCGGAACACCAGCCAGGCATCGACCACTCCGACCACCGGCATGGGCCGGACCACCCAGTGGTGGTAGGCCCCCAGCGCGGCGGCGTTGATCAAGAGGGCGGCCGCGATCCCGGCCAGTAACGGTCTCATGCTTGCCTCCGGTCCGCCAGCACGCGGTTGATCGCCTCGTCGATGCTGTAGCCCTGCGCGCGCAGCGCATCGATCGGCTTGTTGTCCTCCAGCTTGTTGGAGAACAACAGGTGGGTGGCGGGGTCCAGCACCAGGCGCACCACGCCCTCGCCCACCGGCGAGGACACGTACATCTCGGCATAGGCGCCGGCTTCGGTGCGCAGGGAGTTGAGCAGGCGCTTCTTGCTCTCGTCCATCAAGAGCCGCCCTTTGCGGCCCAGCAATTCGATCGACTCGGCTTTCTGGCGCAGCAGGAACATCCAGTCCGAGCAGTTGAACGCCGCCTCCATCTGCGCCGAACCGTAGTAATCATCGGCGCCCTGGGTCGCGGTCACCAATGAACCGCCATACTTCCGGGCCCGGCGCGCCGCCTCCTCGACCACCGCCGCCTTGACCGGATCGTCGCTGCCGATCTCGCCCAACTGCTGCTTGAGTTCGTCCATGATCAGCAACTTGCGCCGGTTGCGCGTCAAATACATCTCAGCCGTGATCTGGTACATCAACAAGATGTTGACCACCGCGTGGAGGTCGGGCCGGCGCTTGAGCTCCTCGTTTTCCAGCACGATCAGGTCGTTGGAAAAATCGACGTTGTTGCGCCCCTCAAAAAAGCGCGCATACTGGCCGTCCTTCGAATAGGGATTGAGCATGATGGCCAGGTCGCGGATGCGCTGGTCGTTTTGCACGCCCAGGTCCGGAATCGAGCCGCTCTTGAAGGCGTCGCGCATGGCCGTCATCGTCATGTCGCGGCCGTACTGTTGCCATAGCCGCAGCAATATCGCCGAAATCGCCTTGTACTGCACTTCCTCCAACTGGCTTTTCATCGAACACATCTTGGCGATCGCGGGCACCAGCATGTCCATGTCCTCGCAGATGTCGTTGATCACCGAGAACGGGTTGATGTTGATGGTGCTGCGCGCGTCAAATTCGATGTAAGCGCCATTGGCCTTGCGGCACAGCTTTTCGAAGGAACGCCCCAGGTCCATCATCCACACTTTCGCCCCCACCGAGCGGTAGGACCACGCCAACTCGTTGAGCCAGACCGACTTGCCCGACCCCGGCGCGCCCACCACCGCGCCGTTGTAGTTGCCCAGGTCGTTGTCAAACAGGTCGAGCATCGTGACCTGGCCGCGCCGCCCGGACAACACCAGGGCCGGCGTGCTGGTGCCGCGCCACTCCGCGATCAGGGGTGCCAGGTGGATCGCGTTGGCGTCGGTCTTGCGCGTCACCCGGCGCATCTTGCGCAGGTCGTCGTGGAAGGTGGGCGAGAGCGTCATCGGCAGGCTGGCCTGCAACGCCTGGCGCTGCTTGAAAATGTCGGTATTGAGCTCGAAGCCGCGCGCACGCCAGATCGCGCGCGCGGTCTCGACCGCTTGCGGGCCGCGCTCCTTCGCGCAAAAAATGCCCAATTGGTGGTACATCGACACCAACCGGCCGCCGGCGTCGGCGGCGCTGGCGGCGGCCTCCCAGTCTTGCCGCTTTTGCTCCACATCCGGCATCACGTCGGCCAGCTTGCTGGCCGCGTTCTGGTTGGCGCGGAAATGGTTGGCGGCGACCGCGCCGCGCGTGTCGGCATGGTCGAGGATGTGCACGCCCATGGTCAGCAGGAACGGCGCGCTGTACTGCAGCGGCGGCTGCATCAGGTCGCCGATCAGGCTGCCCATCTGGGACAAATGAAAATGCTTCGGGAACGACTTGATGGACAAGAAGTGGGCGGCCAGCGGCGCGCCGCCGGACAACTTGGAGAACAGCAAGCGGTCCGGCGTCTGGTCCTGGATGGTGTCGATATCGACGATCTGGTCGCGCACCTCGCGGCCCTCGTCGTAGTGCAGCGGCGCCAAGTCGGTGCGCGTCATCCGGTCCGGGTTGGTGAACTGGGCGCACCAGTTGATCAGACCATCGGCATCGCAGCGCTTGTTCGGCAGCGACGCCGAGGCCAGCGTGACGGCCATCGAATCACGCAACGCGCACAGCAGGCCAAGCCGTTCCTCATCCCCGCCCCTGCCGGGCAAGGTGACCGATACCAGCAGCCGGAAGTCGCGCAGCGTGAAATGGTGGGCGGCCGCCAGCGAACGCTGGGTTCCGGCCAGCAGGTGCTCGACCCGCTGGCGCGCCAGCACCCGGTACAGGTTGCGGTTGCGCGTCGGGCGGCCATAGGCGCTGCCCTTCTCGTACTGGTCGGCGTCCTCCATGCGCAAGTTGGCGTAGTCGCGCAAGAGATCGCGCACGTGGGGCGCGCCGAATAAATGAAACTGGATCCCGGTGCCCGCCGGGCAATTGGTGTACAGGCTGGCCAGCACCTCGACCATGCGGTCATCCGCGCCGCATTGCGGCAACACCTCCAACACGAAGCCGATGCAGCCGTTGCGGTTGATAAACAACTGCTCATCCGGAACATAGGCGCTGTAGGGCAGCCAGGACGCGAACTGCTCGGCCGGCGCATCGTCCGGTGAACGCAGTCCCAGCCAGTCCAGGATATGGCGCGGGCCGCGCCAGCTTTCCTCGCTTGCGATATCAGGCATGGTTGCTCCTTGATGCGTTATTGGCGCGGCGGTTCGATGGCCGGCGGCGCGGCCATGGCGCCATGGCCAGCGTCCGCCCCGTCCTTGATCAGATTGGTTCCCGGCGCTGCGGCGGTCGGGCCGGACGATGGCGAGGCCGGCGGACGCAAGGGGGCGTAGGCCTCCCGTTGGGCCGGCGACACATGCGCCAGCCGCCACTGCCCGTCATCGACCCGCACATACACGAAGGACTGGTCGACCAGGTCGCGGTCGCTGTCTTCCCACGCCTTGACCCACAGCCGCAGCACACGCACCGGCGAGCGCAACGCAACGGGGTCAAGCCCGGGGGCGATGGCCGTTGGTGGCGCGGGCGGGCTTGATCGCTCTCCGGCTGCCGCCGGACGCTTGCCATCGCCGGCGTCGGCCGGGCCGCGGTTGTGATAATTGGCCGTCACCGAGGTGCAATGCACGCCTGGCGGCGCCTTGCAGCTGAACTTGGACGAGCCATCAAGGCCAGTCAGGTTGCCGCAGGCGGCAAGCAGCAGCACACCGGACAGGCAGAGCGATCGCGCCATGATGGCGGATTTAACGCTGTTTAACGGTTTCATGAACCCTCCCCGCAATGCTCGTTGCTTGGATGTTGTTGGTCGTGGCCCGCACCAGCCAGGCTTCGATGTCCTCATGGCTCAACACCCCGGTTGCACGCCGTCCATCGGCAAACAACAGGGTTGGCGTGGCCTGCACGCCCAGCTTGGCGGCCAAACGCAGATTGCGTTCCAGCGGATTGGCGCACGGCCCGGCGTCCTTCGCCACCGCGGTGGCGCCGCCCATGACCCGGGCATACGCCGCGCCCCGGTCTTGCGCACACCAGATCGACTCGGCCTGTTGCTTGCCCTGGAACGGCACCAGGAAATGCAGGACGGTGACGTCGGCCAGTTGACGCAAGGTCGCATCAAGTTGGCGGCAATAGCCGCAGGCCGGATCGGTGAACACCACCAACTTGCGCGAACCGTTGCCGCGCACCAAGGCAATCGCGTCGCCGGCGGGCAGTCCCGACAGGTCGACGGGGCCGGGCAGACGCTCTTGCGCCGCGCCGGCATCCATGGCGGCAGCGGCGACGCCGGCCTTGCGCGGCGCGGTCAGGTCCCGCATCGTCCGGGTATCAAACAGGTGGCCGAACACCAGGTAGCGCACATTGCCACGGCTGACATACGCGACGTTCCCGCCCATCCAGACCTCGTACAGCCCCGGCACCGGCGTGGCCAGCACCCGGTCGAACTGCGTGGCAGGGTGCGCGCTACGCAATTGCGCCAGCAGCGCGTCGTCCGTACGTCCCGCCAGCGCGGGCTGCGCCAGCACCAGAAAGAATAGCGGCGCCCAGTTAATCATCGACCGCATGACGCGCCTCCCCGGCCAACCGGGGCAACTTGACGCCCTTGGTCAGCATGATGTGCACTTCGCGCTTGGCGTTCACTTCAACGACGGGGAAGGTCGCCTCGGCCAGCTTGATGTAGTAGTTGGCGAGATTGTCCAACGCGCGCCCCACGCCGCCGGCGACACCGCGCTGCATCCGGTCGCCCAGCCCCTCCTGGCTGGTGGCGAGCGTGCCGAACGGGGTCGCGGTAAACGTCGAGCCGCCTTGCGCAAACCCCTGGCCGATGCCGCTGACGATACCGGCGCGCAGGGCATTGGCCAGCATCTGGCCCTGCATGGTGACCAGCCGGCCCTGTACCCCCAGCATGCCGTCCTCGCCCAACACATTGCCTTCGATCTTCACTTCCAAGGGCTGCGGCCGACCGTCGCGGCGGATGCAGGACAGGTTGACGGTGCGCATGTACGCGCGCGAGTCACTGACCCGGCCGTAGCCGGACGCGATGACGAAGCATTCCCTGACCTCGCCGCGATAGTGGTTCGGTAACACCGCGTTGTCCAACAGGCGGATCAGCACCGGCAAGGGATCGCCCTGCGCCTGGCCACCGGTCGGCGCCATGATGCCAGTCAACAACTCACCCCGGATAAAGCCCACCGGCAGGTAGGTTTCCAGCGTGCCATCGTCGTCCTGCGCATCCTCGCTCCCGCCCTCGCCCTCGCCTTTCGCCGCCTTGGCGGCGGGACCCGGCGCGGCCAGGTTGACCCGGACCAGCGCCGGTGGCGGCTCGGCCTGCGACGCGGTTCCCGATACCGGCACCGGGAGCGGCGCGGCGGGTGTTCCGGGCGGGAAGCCTGGCATGTCCGACGGGCCAACCTGCGGGCGTGGGCCTTGCGCCGCCGCCGACGGCATCACTGGCGGCCTCATCTGCGCCGACGCGCGCTCCGGCGCCACTGGCAAGGCGGGCGCCACGGCCGCCTCGGGACCCGGCTCCTGCTGCCGCCGCTCGACTTCGGCAAGGCGCTCCATCAGCGACTGCTCGCCCGCCTTGCGCTCGGCGTTGATGCGTTCCTGCGCTTCCTTGTCCACCGTGTACTGGGCCAACGCCTTGCCGGCCGTGCCCACCCACTGGTCCACCGGATCAACACGCAAGGGCGTGACACCGTCCTGTTCGGGCTTGACCACGGTTTTCCCCTTGCCGCGCTCGGGCGCTGGCGTCGCCCGGGACGTGTCGCCCGCCGACAACGCCAGGACCAGCCAGAAGATGCCGACCCCGCTGGCGAGAATGCCCACCGCCATCAGGTATTGCTGCTGGCGCGGCGCCAGGCGGCTTGCCAGCTTGTGCCATTTTTCAGGTAGCTTCATGGCGCGTCCTCCCCACCACGGATCACGTACACCAGCGTCGTCTCGCCCGGACGCAGATTGTGTTGTTCGATGGCCACCGCCATCACGCCGTCGCGGTCGAACTCCCGCTCGGCCAGCACCATGGCCGCCGTGCCGACGTTGCGCAGACGGTAGGTGTCGCCCACCAGGGCGTTGCCCTGGTGCTGGCGTATCAGCCGCAGGTCGGCTTCCTGCCATAACGGCCGCGCGACGTCCATGCGTTCGACCTGCACACCGGCGGACTCGCGCCCCGCCGCCATGGCGACGAGCATGTCCTTTAAGGCCCGCACATGTCCAGCCGCGCGTTGGCGCGCGCTCTTCGGCGCCAGTTCGCCCGCATCGAGGCGCCGGTCGCGCAGCACCAGCGTCTCGGGCGCCATCTGCGCCGGACGCAGCAGCAAGGTGTAGGTCGCGCGCGGCGAGGAGACAAACAGGTTGATCGGCTTGGCGGCGAGCGACGCGGCCGGACGCACGTAGATTTCGCCCTTATCGAGATCGCAATTGAGCATGACATCCCCGCGCGGGTTCACGGCGGGCGACGCCAGTGGCCCCGCCGGTTGCGCTCCCGCGGCAGCCGGTCCCGCGCCGTCGCAATTGCTGCTTGAGTGGATGTTGCCCACGACGTTGATGATCCGTTGTCCGACCAGCCTGATGCGGGTCGGGGCATCGCTGGCGATGGCCGCCTCCATGGTATCGCCGTCGCGCACGTCGCGCGGCTGCCCCGCGTGGACGCCAACCGTCCAGCACAGCAGGCCAAGCGGCAAGATGATGCGCTTGCTGTTCATGGTGACTCTCCCTGGAATGTCTTCAGTTGGGTGCGCCCGCCGCGATAGTGGAAGACGGCGCGGAAGCGCTTTTGTCGCAGCGAGGTCTCTTGTCCATTGACGAGCGTACGCAAGCGGCCGGTCAGCAGCACCGTCTGCGTATCCTCGTCGGGCTCCAGTTGTTGCAGCTGGAAATAGGTGCTGCCGTTCATCTTGCGCAGCCGCTCGGCCTCCAGTTCCATCTGCAACTTGAGCGCCTGGTAGTCTTCCGGCGCGACGAAACTCAGTAAGGCATTCTTCTTCCATTCGACCGAGGCCGGCGTGAGGTCCAGCATCAGCCACGCGACGTAGCCGCCCATCTGCTCCAAATAGGCGCTGGAGACGCGCTCGCCCGAGACCCAGAACGACTTGGCGACCTGGGGCGGCACCACGACGATGCGCTGCGCCCCCACCAGCGCATAGGCGATCGCCAGCGCGATCACCAGGCACACGCACAACATGCCCAAAGCGATGCGTTGGCTGCGGATGCGCGAGCGCAGTTCGCGCAAGTCATCCTGGTATCGAATATGGTCCATGTCGTTTCCTCAGCCCACCATGCGGCGGAGATGCGAAGGCGGGGTGGCCCGCATCGAACTCAACGGATTGGTCGGCAAATGCCAGCACAGCCAGTGCAAGGGATAGGCCGCATGCTTGTCGGCCTTGGCGCGCGCCATCTTGCGCGACAGGTAAATGCCCAGCGCGCCAGCCGCGCAAAACGCCCAGAGCGAACCGGCAAGGTAGCCAACGAACAGCATGAAGAGGAACGGGGCGGCCACATCGACATCCCACAGACCAATCTTCCACTGGTCGTCCAGTCGGCGCGGAATGTAGGTATCGGCCAGCATCCCGTCCCCCTCCTTGGGTCAGACCACCGCGCCCATGATCGCGCCCGCGATCACGAGGCCGACGGCGGCAAAGATAGACAGTCCGACATAAAACAGCACCGGACCGAAGTTGCGCAACGCGGCCAGCGAGATCAGCGCCACCACGAAGCCGATGAAGCCCACCAGCGCCTTGATCCCCGGCGCCAGACCGGCGAGTTGCGTCAGCGCCGAGACCAACGGGCCGGTCAGGTCGGAAAAGGTGACCAGGTCGAGGGCCTGGCCTGGTGCGGCGACCATCAGGCCCAGCAGCATCGCCGTGAACAGCGCAACCGCGCCGCCGCCTTTTCGTGGCAGGCGCCACGGGGTGGGCGCGTTGGCCCACGTATTAATCGTACTCATGCAAGTCTCCTCAAAATAATCAGCATTGCGCGCGTTGCCGTACTCGCCCGGCGCGCGGTATCCGGGCCTAGAACATGGCGGGCGGACCTCGCGCCGCCCCCCGCCTGCGCAACCGCCAGCGCGGCGGATGATTGCCGCGCGGCCGTGTCCATGGCCAGGGAAGCGCCTTCGCGCGCGTTTCAAAGCGAATTCTGCCCATCGTCATCGCGGAACCTCCATCAACGGTTGCAAGGTCACTTCGGCGCGGCGGTTGGCCTGGCGTCCGGCGACGGTGGCGTTGTCGCCCACGTAGCAGCACACGCCACGCCCTTGCCACGACAGGCGCGCCGGCGCCACGCCCAACCGGTCGCGGAGATGGTCGGCAACCACACGGGCGCGCGCGCTGGCCAGGCGATGGTTCAGCGCTTCGGCGCCAACATCGTCGGTGCGGCCGGCGATCATGATCCGGCCCGCCCGTCCTGCCCGGGCGGTCCATTGCGCGAGCTGTTGCCCAGCATGGGCGTCCAGCACCGCCGACCCGGTCCTGAATTGCAGCACCAGCGGGGGCCGTGTCGCCACGGGCGGCATCGGTGCGGTCGGGTTGTCGCCAGGGCCCGGGCGCGCAACTGGATTTCCCGGAGTGGCCGGCGTCTTGGGTGTCACGTCCGGACAGACCGGCGCCAGGCAAAAGCCGTAGTAGCGGGCATCGCCATACCCCAGCTGCGCAATGCGGTAGCTTGCTGCCGGGCTTGGGGCACGCGCCGCCGTGGCGACGGGATGCGGGTCCAGGCTTGCACAGGCAGCGAGCAACGCAGGCAGGGCCAGGGTTCCCGTCATGCCGGCGCACCGCCGCGCATTTACTTTCAAGGTGGTCATGGCATCCTCACAGCGTAGAGAGGGGCCGCAGCGAGCAATGGGGATTGTTGTTCCGGCTTGGCCGGCGCCATGCGCCGCGCCAACGCCCAATAGAAGCGCCACGCGTAGCGGATGCGCACGCGCAGGCATTGCTCCACGGTCAGCGTGACGCAGGAGGCGTTGTAGGCGCCAATGGCTTCCCAGGTCGGTCCATAGCGGTTCACTTTCTCGGCCAGGATGCGTGCGCCGGCGTCGATATTCGTGCACGGGTCCAGCAGCGTCTTTTCCGTGACGCCCAGGTTGCGCAGCATGCGCTCATTGGAGTTGATTTGCATGAGCCCGATATCGACCGTTCCGGTGCGATGGCGGTGGCTGTCGTTGACCACCAATGGGTTCATGCCGGATTCGACATCGGCAATGGACTGCAACCAGACGACAGGTAGATTGTGTCTGGCCGCCGCCTGCTCCCAGCAGGCACTGGACACGCCCGGCATGGCAGCCAGCAGCGGCAAGATTGAACGAATGAAGGGTCGCATGTACGCCTCCCGGCTAAGCCCGATATGGAATCAGCCTCGCTTGATGCGAGGAGTTGGGTGACTTCGGGTCAGCCGGCGGTAGCCAGGCGGGGTTGATTGCGGGGTGTGCGCCTCACGGGCGCGTACTTCACATTATTTGGACTGAGTGGCGGCGCGGCGGGCGATGTTGCGGCGGGCCTGCTCGAACAGCTTGTCCTTCGCGCCATCCTGTTCCATCGCCAGCGCCACGCACGCGGTCGTAAAATGATCGAGCTTGAATTGCGGATGCGGGTGCCGGTTCTGCTCGGACTTCTGCAAAGCCAGCAGCAGCTCATATTGTTCACGCCACATGTCTTCCTGCCGGCGCGCCGTGCTCTGGTCGCGCAGCACGAGGCGCGTGTGCAGGAAAGTGAAGATGCGCAGATCCGCACCCGGACGGCTGAAGACCAGCGACACGCAGGCACTGATCAGATCCGGATAGCGCAGCTTGGGAGAACTGTTGCCGGCATCGTTGTACAGCGCTTCGAGCCAGGCATATTCATCCAGCCAGACGCGCGTGCCAACCGTGAAGGCATTGCGCGCATCCGGCGGCATCATGCCCTGCTCGCGCCGCGTCAACCTTGGCGCCAGATCAACTGCAATATGCGTGGTAGTCATTCGTTGCACCTCGTCATGAGCTACGGCAAGGAAAACTTGATGTGACGATGGTATGTGCATCCACATTTTTCCTCACCTCGGAATGACGTCCATTTCCCCCATGTTTCCACATTAGCGCGCTGCCGTGCTGGTAATCCTAACCACCCCGCTGGGACGTCCGGCCACCGGGTTCGTCGCTGCCAGCGCGCATGACAATGCGATTGAACTCGCCGTATGCACTCCGTCCCCAGCCATCCGCTTGGATCCTATGCGTCAAGGCTATTGACCAGAACCCTGACCATCTTCTCACCGTGCTGAGCAATAATCTCGGCATCCCATCTTTGGTGCTGGAGTGCAGCTTTCATCATGAGGTGCTGCTTGATGCTGTCGATGCGGTTGTTCTGGTAGTACTCGGTCTTCGACCTCGGCATTAAATTGCTGAGCCTCGAATTCTTGCTGTGACTAATCAGGCACAGGTTGCCAAATGCGTCGAGCACGGACGGCGCAAGCCTGGTCTGCCCTTCGATGGGGTTCTGCGGGTAAAAATGCTCCACCGAACTTCTGAACGTGAATTCAAAATCACGAACTTTGTCGTCCTGGTTTCGCAGCTCAACCCAGAGACGATAGTCCAGGAAATTGAAGATCAGGTTATTGTCGAGTTCGCCGTACGACAAGCCAGGCACACTCTGGCCAGTCGCCGGAAAATCGCCGTGCCGGGCATGGCACTCGCCATCGCGCTGGTAGACGATATCGTAGTATTGCGCCTTATTTTCACCGGCCAAGTGGCGGTCAAACACGAATGCTTTCGCCACCGACTCCAGGTAACGCAAGTATGCTCCTTCCTCGACGCGCGGCGCATCGTAAAGGTGTTTGAGCGCCGCATTCAGCCAATGCTTATAGACCAAAGTCGGTGTCGACACATGAAACGCCGACAGCAGCATGAGGATGCGGCGGTTGCCTGGATCACTTTCCGCTAGGTCGGGCGTGCCAAATGTATTCACATAGGACATCTTTCCGGATCCGCGCTTCTCGCCCGGCGCGCTCCACTTGCATCGTTTGAGGCTCCATCCATCCTTGGCCTTGGCGAATTCACGCTTGATGACAAATTGATCGAATAGGTATTTGCAGCGCAACAGGGCGAAGACGAATGCCTTGATCATCGCGACCGGATCGCCCGCCTTGAACAGATACGTGTCGAATGTCGATATCAATGCCTTGTCATCCAGCGAGACATCTTCCCGGGTCATCACACGCAATACGTGCAGCAGAAAGTTAGGGAAATTGATCACGGAATGAAAACGCTCGGGCGTATCATCCATCTCATCCTGGGTGTCCTCTGTATTGCCTGACACAAGGCTGCCGGCGCCGAGGATTGCGTCGAGGGTCAACCCCTCCCGAGCGGAATCGCCCTGTGGCCATCCCACTACCTCGCACAGTTGCTTGAAGCCATCCACTTCAAATCCGCCCCAGTCGCCTTTTCCAAAAATCGCATCACGCTCGGCCGGCGTAAATCCCATTTGCACATAGCGCTCCATGTTGGCGCATGCCTCCCATACGGCATGTAGACATTGCCTGCTCCGCTCGGGTTCGGTATCGTCACTTAGGGCGTCCATCATGCGCGCCTTGAGGACCTCGTGCTTCTCGAGTTGCTCACCGCGACTGTTCATGATTTCAAAGTAATGGTTCAGGTCTGTCTGCGGCGGCACGCTCACACGCATCAATACGACATGGTTGAACAGATACCGGGTAAAGTCGCTCTGGTTGACGCCATTATCCGCAAGTTTGCGCGGGAGGATTTGCTGGATAAGCCGGTAGCCGTTCGCGATCGACTCGTTGATCTCATGCGGCGCAAGGTAACCTAAACGGTGTTGCTCGAATGCTCCCGCGAAAATTGCGGCGAATGTCTTCTGTGAGCGCGCCCGGCTTTCGAAACGGATGCGCAGCGCTTCATACCAATGCATGCCAGGTTCCCCGCTATTTCTCAGATGGGAAACCAACAAAGACAAGGTCGTCAGTCGCTGTTGACCATCGATCGTTTCAAATACCGTACCGCCAGACAGTAGTCGCTCAAACACCACCAGGGTGCCGATATAATAATTTTGCGGTGGGGCATTACATTTCGGCAGGTAATCAATCACGTCTTGAATCAACTGGGTGATCTCAGCCTCCCCCCAGGCATAGTTGCGTTGATAGATCGGGATCAGGTAGCTCACTCCCTCACCCAACAATTCCTGCACAGTGCGCTGGAAAATCTGTTCGCTCATGCCACGTACCTCATATCTTGGAAGATTTCTACAATTTTTTCGGTCTTGGTCGATCGAACCCGCTCGACAACAGGTTGATGGCGGTGCAGGAAGTCGTCGGGCGCGATTGCGTCGCTCAATGCCTTGAACCAGTTATGCTCCAGAACGTAGTTGTCCACGGTGGCGACCTGTAACACCTCCATTTGCAACCGTACGCTGTAGGCCCATACAAAGATTTTTTCGATCGCACGCGATATCTCGACCAGACCAAACTTATCGATGTAGCAAACCAGGAGGCAGTCAAACATCGTGCGCACGAAACTGTCGCCGGTGCGCTTGCGACCTGCATAGCTGTCGATAGCGTCGACGATACGGACGGCAAAACCGGTCAGTGGACCGACTGTTGCGTGAATTCGGCCAGGCTCACCGGTGATCGCTGCAATCCGCTCTTGGTAGTGCGCTGTCATTTCAAAGAAACGGCGACCGTTTATGATGGTCTGGTCCACTCGGAATGGGAAAGTCATTCCTCGGCCGTCAATCTTGCGTTCATACTGGCGATTGTAGGAATCGACAAAGTGATGCACGATGCGCAACTGGCCTGCATACGGCAAATGGGCCGAACTGTCGATGTTGACGCCTTTGAAAACATAAGCGTCACCCTTGCCGAAATAGCGGGCGGAGCGGCCCTTGGACCAGTTACGCATACGATACAGGTAGTCGGCGAACAGGTGCGCGAGCTCCTCGCTCTCACTATTTTCCCATTGCGCCACCGTATGCGCCTTCACCTGCTCATCGTCACCGAATTCACGCAAATGGTACGCCTTGAGTAGATCGTGCGGCTCCAGGTCGCGTCCGCGTGCGTTTTGGGAATCAAAGAACTGAAATGCTTCCGAGATATCGGTCAACTCGAATACGACCACGTGGCAACGGTTAAGCATGAACTCCACGAGTTCCTCAGAGAAATCGGCTCGCTCCACGATGCGGGAAATCTCAAGAAAGTTTTTCCGGATATTGCTTTGTGAAATCTCGCTTCCGAATGTCGGCTGGATCATATTTTTTGCCAGTTTGTCCAGAGCCTCCCTCAGCTCCTTGCGGACCAGCTTTGTCGTGGCGAGCCGATACAATGCCTTCACGGCAAGCATGAGCGTAATGGTCCGTTGCTGTCCGTCGACAATGTTCAGCGCCTCCCCATCCCGGTGCAGCACGATCGTGCCCAACCGATAAGATGGCTTATTCCTGTGCGTCGAGATGTCAGCAAACAATTGATTGATGTTCTTGCTGGTCCACTTATACGGCCGCTGATAAGTTGGAATCTTCAGATTGGACATGGATAGCAAGGTCTTTACGTCAATGATCTGCTTGCCCAAGGTCCCTGGCGCGAGTTGGTTCGATTCGTTCTTCATGCGTTCTTGATGACTTCCTGTTCGTGGCGATCGACGCCCATGGTTGCAAACGGACGCGACAGATCATGTCGCAGCTAACTGTGCCGACAATAAAGTTACATAAAAGGAAATTAACTATAACAAAGAATCGTACGGCGGATAAGTACGGCGAGACGTAGGCACGGCCATTCAAACCCGCGCCATGGTCTGCGCCAAACACTTCGTGCCTTGAGTTGAGCACCACACTGGAACTCACGCCAAGATGTGTCCACGCCCCGTACTGGCAGGATAGTTGGCGATCGCAATGGCGGTGCACACGCAAGCGAGACCGATCAACAGGGGCAGCAGCGCCACTGGCACCGCCGCCGGCAATACCGCCGTAATCACCACCGTGCAGACCGTGAGCCAGGCTGCGCAGACGCTCGCCGTCCAAACGTCCGGGTGATGCCGGGAAAATTCCAGTCCTTTCACACGGCGGCGCACCAATCCGTCGGCAATACAGGCGCACGCCAGCAACAAGAAGCCCGGCGCCAACTGCGCCAGCGCCGCAAGACGGAAGGCGGCGAGCAGCAACAAGGCGTTTACTGAGCGCAGGTAATCGCTATCGATGAGACGCCTGCCCACGGTATTGAGTTGGCGTCCCGCCACCGTCATGACGCGGCCCTGCCCGCCGCCGGCGCCAATCATCGGTGCGGCCACCGGCCGCTCGGCGATGGACAGCGCACGTTCCAGCGCCTGCTGTGCGTGCGCCGGGCCCCAAGCGGCGCCCTGCTGGCCGTGTTCGGCGCGGATACGATCAAAGAACGTCGAGGGTGGCGTCACCGCCGGCAGATACAGCACCAGCAGCAACAGCGACACCAGCGAGGCGATGGTTACAGCCCGGATGAACGTCATGCCGGCTCCGTGACTTTGCCAGCATCCGATTCAGGCCCCGGGTCCAGCAAGGCAAATCGCCCCTTGCACAGCCGTCCGCCAGACACCGACGCGAAGAACTGCAGGTTCGGCAGCTTGCCCAGCAGCGAGGTCGGCACCAGCTCGTTGAATTCCTCGGCGATCTGGGTCGACTCGACCATGGTGAAGTCACCCAGATGGCCATCCCTTGCCGTATTGCGGCCCACCTTCATGCTGTGGATCGCGGTCTGGCCGAACGTTTCGTTGATGAACTCCTGCGTCGGCTGGTCCTTGGTGCGGAACGCGATCAGGTTGTTCAGGTTACCCAGCGCCATGCGCGCCGCCTCCTGGTTGCCCAGGCGTTTGGCCAGGTCGGCGATGGTCTGCATCGCCACCGTGGTGTAGATGCCGCCTTCCGCCCCCTTATTCATGATTTCGATCAGGGGCTGGTTGATGACATTGGACACCTCGTCGACAAACAACGAGATGCGGCGGTGCCCGCCAAGGTTGTAGCGGATGCCGGAGCGCGCCGCCAGGTCGGCCAGACACATCGCGCCGATCGCCGACGCCACCGCCGGATCGGGCAACGAGTCAAGGCACATCAGCAGCACATGGCCGCCCCGCTCGATCTTCTCGAGGTTCATGATCGGGCGCTCGTCCGCCTCGTCGAACGGCTCCGGCGACAGGGTCTTGCCCAATTCCCCAGAGGTCAGCATGGACAGGATCGGCAGCAGGTTGGCCGTGATTTTCTGGTAGTGCTCGCGGTTGTGCCGGAACACCCGCACCTGGGAGTCGATCACCTTGTCGTGGCGCGACTCGTGCACGTGGCGCTCGTAGTGCTCGACGAAAGCGACCAGTTCGGCGCTGGCCACCGGCGAAGGCGATTTCAGCGTCCCCTTGCGCGCCTTGTCCAGCAGCCGAACCAAGTCGGGATCGGTACGCCAGCCTAGGCCCAGCAATTCCTCGTAGAAGCGCTTGAACGTCTCTTCCAGGATCGGCTCGATCCCCGCCTCGATGTACTTGGTCAACTTCATCAAATTGGGCCGCCGCTCCAGCCGCACCATGCCCTGCGTGACGACGTTCACCGCATCCCAGCCGAACGCCGAGAAGGCGCCGGTCGTGTCCGGCGGCAGGATCGACTGGATGCGCGAGGCAATCTCGGTCGGCTTTTGCCAGTTGAACGTGAAGTCCAGGCGCACGCCGGTTTCCGGAAACGCCGGGTGGAACCAAAGAAACGTGTCGTCCTCGCGGTAGTCGGCGCACGCCCGCTCCACCAGCCGCTTCAGGCGCTTGGAGTTTTTCGGGTCGAGGATGATGACCACGTCGCCGCGCTTGACCGCCTGCGTGATCAGCCAGCCCAGGCACACGCCTTTGCCGGACTGGGTGGTGCCGACCACCAGGGTGCCGCCCTCGAAATTCTGCAACGGCCGCGCCAGTAGCTTCTCGCGCTGTTCCACGCCGTGGATGTAGGGCAGGCCGATTTCGGCATCCGGCTGCGGATTGACCACATAGCCCAGCAATTTCAGCACGGCGGGCGCAATCCGCAGGTCGCGGTAGTCCACCTTGGCCAGCTCGTACAGCCGCTGCGAGTGGACCGGCTGCCATTCAAAGCCGAACCCGAACACCACCATGTTCGGGTCCGGCGCGAGGCGCGACAGGCGCTGCGTCGTGATCACCTCCATGGCGCGTCCCGACAAGGCCGCGCGCACACCGACGATGCGCAGCCCCTGCCGGACACGTAGTAGCGCCATCGGCACCATCACCGACAACAAGGTCGCGCCAAGCGCGCCCGGGATCGTGCCGGGGGTGGCGGCGATCGTGCCCAGCGCGGCACAGGCCCAGGAGGTGCTGGCCACCAGCTCCAGGGGGCTGCGCCAGGGCATCTCATAGCTACGCATCAGCATGACCGGCCGCCTCCCCATGCGACGATGGCGTCGCCGCCTGGACCGGCAGGCCGGTCACGAACGACGCGCCGATGAACACCCCGGCAACGGGCGCGCCGTCGATCTGCTGCGACTGCACGTATTCGCCCTGCTCGTCGGGCTCAAGCATGCCGGCGTCCAACAATGCACGCCACGCCTGGCGCGCCTCGACGCCCTGCCCATCGAGCGAGGCCAGTGGCACGAACAACACCCCGGCCAGAACATGGCATTGCGGCTTGTCCTCCTGCAGCGTGCTGAGAATGGCCGACAGCGCCCTGGCCACCGTGCGACTCAAGCGCATCGGCGCGCGCAAGGCCGCGCGGCGCGGCGGTGGCACGCCATCTTGGTTGCGGTCGCGCGCGCCCCCCTGGGGCGCCGGCCCCTGGCCCCGCGCCACCGCGCCGTGCGGGTGCAACGGAGGCGGCGGCGCGGGCGGCATGTCGGGGAGCGACAATTGCGCCATGATCGGCGCATCCAGCGGGTCCGGAGTTGCCGCACGCCGGCGCGGTGGCGCCGGTGAGGGGCCGACTGGTTGCGGCACGCCAGCGTGCTCGGAACCGTCTTCGGTTGCGGTACCAGGATCGTTCCCGGGACCGTCCGCCATCCGCGCCGGGACGCCCTGCGCTGCGGGTCGGGGCCCGCCAGGCGCCTGCTCCCGCGCCATCTCCAGCGATTGCGCCAACGGCTGCGGCGGCGGCACCACATCGGCCAGCAACAAGCCGGGGGAGGCAATCCGGACGACGTCCAATGGCTCTGGCGCGCCCGGCGGCAGGATCGTGGCGACATAGGTGCCGTTGTTCCCGGCGGACACAATAGCGCCGGCAATGAGGATGTCCAGCACCTTGGCGGCGCTGTCGGGCGCACCGGGCAGGCGCTCATCGGCAAGCAGCCGAATGACGTCCGCCGCCCCGTTCGGCCACACCAGGTACAAGCCGTCCGCCCCGAACCACAACCGCGAGCGGGACGCATTCGGCAGCCAATTGTGGTCCGACTGCACCAGCTCGCGCATGGCCTCGACCAGATGGCGCGCAAGATGGACCGGCACGGTCTCCTCGGCGCCGGACGCCCCCGCCGCTTGGCGCTGGCGGTGGATCACCAGCGCGGTCGCATGGCGCACCAACCGGTCCATGACATTATGGTCGTGGTAGGTGGCCAGGCCCGATATGGCGGCGAGCATGTTGGGGACGATCACGTCATTGCCAACGGCGAGATCGGCCATCGCCTGGGCGGGAACGATCATCGGTAGCGCAAACAGTCCCGGCGCGCGCCGCTCCGGCCCCGCCAGCCACTGCACGTGGAAGGTCGTACAGCGCCGCGCCCGCAGCCATGCGCTCAGCGGCGCCAGGTAGGGTTGCCACTGGTCGCCCTGGGCATCGCGCACCCTGACCTGGCCGAAGCACCGGTACAGCTCACCGCACAGTCCCGCGATGAAGGTGGCACGCCGCCAGCGCGGTTCGAGGATCAGCCGGTTTGAAATGGTCTGGCGGCCGGCAAAAATCTGGGAATCGGTGGCCTGGAGCGCATAGAACGCCACCTCCAGTCCCAGGCGAAGCATGCCGCCGGGCATGCCATGGTCACTGCCGGCGGTCGCCGGCAGCGCGTTGACGTAGCCGGCGTAATTACGAATGGGCTCAAGCAGGTCGGCGGAAAAGGTCGCGTTGTCGCAACCATAGCAGAGTTTGATGCGGGCGATCACGTCCCGCTGGTCGGCCAACAAAGCCTCGACGGCGCCGGCGTTGATGCCGGCACCGACAGCCCCTGCCCGGGCAACCTCCGGCGGCGGTGCGTGCGGCGCACTGGCGGCGCCTACGCGCAGCCGTTTCAACAGGTTCGCAAGAGACATCGTCCGCCCCCGGTTGCAGTGGATCCCCAGTGTCGAGTGTCCTGCGAACCGCGTCCATCCGAAAACAAGGCGATTAGGACTGTTTTTTCGGATCGCCGCCTGGCCGGGGCATGCGGGACGGGGTTGCCTGACGCCCCAGGAAATGCGCCTTGACGCGCGGGTCGAGCGAATAACGGTGCAGCAGATGGCAGAACACGCAGCCGGTGGCGGGCGGCGGCGCGCCGATCTCCGCGAGATACCGGGCCTGACATCGCGGACAGCGCTGCATCGCCAGACTCGACTGGGAACACTGCCAGATGCCAAGCAACTGGCAGACCAGCGAGAAGGCCCGATCAAACGACAGCGTGGGTCTGCCCGCATGGCTGTCCGCGTACATGCGGTAGGCCAGCACCAGCGCGTCGGCCGGCGCGCAGCGCTGCCGCTCGCGCAGTTCGCTAAAGACGCTGGCAAACTCCGATGCCTCGGCGCGCGTCAGGATGTTCCCGCAATGGATCCACTCGCTGGACTCGGGCCGCCGGCCGTTGACCGAGCCACCGTTGCGAAAGAAATGGGTGCGTAGTAGCGCGGCGCGCAAGCCGGTCACATGGACCACGGTTCCCAGGCGCGCGCCGAGCGCGATGCAGGCCCGGGCCAATTGCAGGGCGCGGATGTGATTGTCGGCGTCGGCGGCCGCCATGGCGCGGCCTTCAATCGCGTTGACCGGCCGGCGCCAACGGGGCACCCTTGCCGGCCGGGAGGCTGGCCCCCACCCTGCGCAAGGTGACGGCCAGGCCCGCCGGCGCCGTCAACACCGCCGGCAGATTGCCGATCGGCAGAAACAGGCTTTCATCCGGCATGCTCGGGGCCAGTGCGACCAGGTCGCCGGCCGTCACTTCACTGAGGAGCGCCTCGCAATCCGGATCGAGGCGGAACTTGTAGCTGGTGGCGACCCGGTCCTGCTTGAGGCCGGCCTGGATCGTCAGCAGGAAGTGCAGGTTCAGTTGCTGCACTTCCGACAGGTGTATGGCATTGTCCACGATGGGTCCTCCGTTTTGCCCCTTTCCAGGGCGTGGTTACATCCATGGTGCTGGGAGATATCACTGCACAGCTATGCGCAACCGCCCGGTTCAAGAACACGGCCCGCCTATTATCAAAACTACACCGCAGGCCCTGCCCGGTCAAGAGCAACTGCTCCCCCTGTTCACCGCATTAGCATGGCCCTCTTGACGACCATGTCGGATTCGGGCGATGCTTGGGCCTTGCAGCAACTTCATATGCAATCTGGCATCGCTCGAGCAACTGCTCCAAATCAGTTCAATCTGCCCCGAAAACAGGACCGACACGCCTTATGGAGCCAGACCAGCGCAGTGCCCCACCTGCCCGCGAACTTGCGCGCGAGCTCGAATCGAACCTGGTGCCAGGACTGCGCAACCGGCTGATCGCCGAGTTGGCGGTACGCGACATCCCGCCAGACCAATACACCCCCTACCTCGCCAACCTGACCGGCCGGGTACCGCAAACCGTGAAGCGCTGGCTGAAGGCCGATCGCCCCGGCCTGCCGGATCTGGCCTCGCTCGCCCTGCTCGGGCTGCAACTGGACCTGGACCCCGATTGGCTACTGGGCCTGCAGCGCCATCGCGCGCATTTCCCGCACGACCGCTTGCCTGGACGCCTGCTCGATGCGCTCTACCCCGATGGCGACGCGCCCGCCGACTGGATCGGCGCCTTGCAGCCCCAACTCGGCATCCAGCCGGCGCTCAAGGCCGCCATCATGCGCGGACCGGAAATGGCGCCATTGATACGCGACGGCGCCCCCTTCTTTTTTGATGATACCCACACCCACGTCTCCTGCAACGGGATCTATCTGCTACAGCACAACGGGCAACAACTGGTTCGGCACGTCGAGCGCCGCATTGGCGAAGGCTTGCTGCTGCGCTGCGAGAACCCCGCGTACGCCGACACGTTGCTTGCGGACGCCGACGGCGCGAACACCAGCCTGGCCGTACACGGGCGTGTCCGACTGGTGCTGCAGGTCACGCAGTTGTAGCATGCGGCCCGCACTGCGCTTTGCAGGCGAGGGAGGCCACTCCCGGCGACGCCCATCGGCGCGACCGGTCACGGCTCCCTCCCTTTGCAACGCGCGGCTTACACCGCTTCGACGATCGGCCGCCAATCGGCGGCGGACAATTCGAGCAGCTTGCCGCCCAACTCTTCAAACTCGGTCGCCCGATCATAATCGTCGACATCCTGCGCATACCCGGTGACAGCGTTGAGCAGGCCATAACCGCTCAGGTCATGTTCCTGGAACAAGTGCCGCAGCACACCGGCACACTCGGCCTCGTTCAAGGCATAGCGGTTGGACAGCACTTCCACCGCCTTGACCGGATTGCCGACCAGTTTGATGCCCATGGTTTTGCGCATTTTTTCCGAGATCAGGTCGAACGTCGCCTCTGACACCGCAGTCTGGACCAGATCGCGTACCTTGAGGAAGATGGCTTTGTCATCCGCTTCCAGCGTATCGTTCTGGTAGACCAGCACCTCGTCGTTGTCGGACACCAGGTTGCGCCCGGCGTGATTTTTACGCATGGTGCGGTCCTGGACGATGAGGCCGTTGCTGCACACGAGACGAAACAGCAACGGTTCGACCCGCAGCGTGCCACAGCCGATTTCCGAATTGCTGACCACCACCCCGGCCTGCACGATGTCGCCCGGCGCCACCTCGCAGGCGATCTTCGAGCTGACCACCTTTAAGTACAATTTCTTGTCAGTCAGTGCCACCGACTCGAAGCGCGCGCCCGGCAGTTGCTGCAAGACCGGCACGATGCTGTGCGCCAGGTCGAAGTTGTCCAAGCGGCGATAACGGGTCGACAGCAACGCCCTGGCTCTTCCATCGAGCGTGCGGACCAGGTAACTGTCGGCATGGTTGAGGTTCAACCAGCCATTGACATTCAGGTCCAGCAAGGCCGGGTTGAACTCACGCATGCGCTTAAAATACGTCAGCGGAATGTCGAGTTTCTTTGCCAACTGCCCGCACACAAAATCATTCAGCGGATAACGCACGTCGCCGATCTTGGGCTCGTCGATCACCAAGCCAAACTGGTGCGCAGGCGTCGTTTCGCCGCGCATTTTCGTGGCTGACACGATCAGGTCGTGCTTCGCCGTATGCTGACGTGCGATCTCATCGGCCAAGGCATTCAAGGACTGTCCGGTTTTCATGATGCTTCTCCAGTCAAAAAAAATGCGGACGCCCGGCCCCTGCCGGGGATAGGCCCCCGCAGGGTTGAAAATCAAGGTACGACTACCACTGCGGCGCTTGCACGCCGCCTCAAGGCTTGCGCCCCGTTACCACCACTGCCATTGACCGCTCACGCCGCCAATTCCTCCTGCGATGCATGTCGCTCGGACACATTGGCCCAATCGACGCCGGCAATCCGGGGAATGAACACCTCGGCCTGTCGGCCTTCCCCGTGTCGGCAGCATTTCATATACCGTCGCGCCAAACCATAGGCCGCAGCCTGGCCGTCGTACATGCTGTTGGCATCGTTGTCGCCATAGATCCGCAGCCGCGTCACCGCGTCCGGCACCCAGATACGCTCCAGGTTGCCGGCGCAGATGCCCGCCCACACCGGCTGGCCGGTGCGCTTCAGGATCGCCAGCGCCGTCTCGACGCCTTCGCAGACCGACAGCTCGCCGCCAGGCTCGCCCAGTCGGATGGCCGCGCCGTTCACGCCGCCACACAGGAGCTTCTTCGACTCAGCGCCCAGCGCTTTGCGCCCCTCCTGCAGATAGGTGCGATGCAGCGACACCACCTGCCCGCCCTGGTCCTGCACCACCGCCACCAACGCCGCGTACTTGCGCACCAGCTTCGACCTGCCAGTGTCCGGGTCGGGCTCGTAGTAACCCAGCGCCGGGTGGGCGCGCAACGTGGCCGGATAGCCTTCCATGCCAAGGCCACGAAAGCACAGATAACGGTCCACCTCATCGCCCGATACAATCGGCCGGGTTTCCGACAGGATGCGGTGAATCAGCTTGCGGACATCCCGCACCTTGCCGGGAACGCGCGGCGAAACGGGCAGCAGGCCCAGTGCCTGCTCGACCCGGTGCAGCGCGGTACCGGCGTTCCATCCGAAGTAGCCCATCAGCAGCTTGAAACCACCACCAGCACCACAGGCCCGGCACACATAGTTACCGTCGCCAAACTTGTCGGTGTACTGGAAACGGTCGGTGCCGCCACAGGCCGCGATCGGACAGGGCTGGTTGCGTCGGTTCAGCACTTTTTCGTCGATGCCCAGGGCCAGCAGCAACGGTGTCCAGCGCCCATAGGCACTGGCGCGCACGGCCTGGAACCGCTGGTCGAACGCTTCTTGTTCCGGTGTCATATCGCCTCCGAATAGTGGGTCGGCTTAGGCCTGGGAGAAGAGATCGCCCCGCTCTTCGACACGGCGCATCTGCTCGTTGATCCATTGCGGATTGGCCGCCAGTCGATCCGCGACCCACTCCGGATTGGCCATCACGGTCCGCCGTACCCAGTCCGGATAGGCCGCCAATGACGCCTCGAACCAGCGCCGCAAATGGGCGCCAATCCAGCCACGCACTTCCTCGGCATCACACAGCCCGATGAAGGGCAATCCGGACAAGGGGCTGCACGCGGCCACGCGCATGCAACTCACGAACGAGAACGGCTGTTGGTCGCGCCGACGGTCGGTGAAGACCCAGCGCACCAGCTCGAACTTTTCCGCCAACGGGGTGCTGGCGATACTCAGCAGCCGCACCTTTTGAAGCAGCCACCAATGCAGGCGTACCACTTCTTCCTCGGTGAACTCCTCAATCGGCTCATCATCGAGCCAGTCTTCGGGTTGCGCAGACTGGACAATGGAGTCGGAAATATCGATCAGGAAAAACTCTTCCACGATTGCCTCCGTACAAAAATGAACGGGACAATCGCCCGCATGGGAGGTTGTCCCATGGGGGGGTGACAGGGGTTGGCTACCCTTCATTGACAGGCTGGCTATGCTGCGGCGGCGTGAACCGCTTTCGATGGGCTGCCAGCTACCATCGGAAAAAACTGCTCTTTTGCATCACAGACTTCGGAAGGCCGGCCACTCTGGCCAGCATGCACAGGAAATCCGCTACAGGCACTGTAGGCTGCACCTGTGGCAATTTCAAGTGCCGTTCACCGCATTTGCGTGCCCCCCCAAAAAACCTGAGGCGCGGCGCAGAGCATCCAGCAAGTACCGGCAGCACCGCGTTGCGACGGCTTGCACCATACCCAATGGGCGCGATCATGTGTGTGGCGACGATGTGTTGGCTGTAGATGCGGGAGGCTGCGATGACTGAATTCCATTTGTGCTTTTCCAAGTATGGCAATTGGGGACGTAACTACCATTACACCATGGTGGTGCGCGCACGCACCCTCGAAGCCGCGATCCGCTCCGTGGAGAAGAAAAATCCGAAATTCTACTATCGCGGCTGTGTCACCTGCTACTCGGTCGAGTAACCATCGGCGGAGCAAACGATATAAATTAAATTTTCGCCGTCGAAGCCCTCCGGACATGCGCGGGTGATCCGGAAACAGCCTGCTTTTTACCAGCGTTTCGGCTATGGCTCGGCGCCGGACTGGATTACGCTCTGGCGATATGCCTCCTTCAAAGGTGCACCATGAACTCGCCCAACGAAACCATCGCCATCGTCAGCGCGAACCATGACGTCACCAACCAAAGACTGCTCGCACGCAGGGCCATCGCAAAATCCGACCACATCGAATCGGCCAGCCGCAAAGTGTCGATCACCCTGTGCAGCCCAGAAGGCAAGCGCCTCTACCTGCGCTGCTTTGAAATCACGCAGGTCAACTTCCACTACATCACGGTGTTCGCTCACATGAAGGTGGCCGAACAGGAGGTCGCGCGCATCGAGCAGGAACTGCGCAACATGCTGGACAATCGGATCGCCCGCATCAACCAGGCACTGGCAAGCATGGAAGCGCAATGCGTCGCCCAGAACATCACCAGCCTGGCAACCTACGATGTCGAGCCATTACTGCTTGAGACCAAGGTTTTTTCGATGCTGGACCGCCGGCTGCTGGAACTCATCGAGAAGGTGGACCAACTCATGCCCATGCTGGAAACACTCTGCATCGACGAGGCCATCACGCCCAGCCAACTGGTCATCGAGAAATCCAAGTTCAAGAACATGGTGCGTGGCGCGGCAACGGCCGTGCGCATCGCCCGGGCCACGCTGCAACGCTTGGCCAATGCTAGTGCCATGGCGGAAACCGCTTTGGCCCGCCCTGCCAACATTGCGGATGAGCCGGCACAGGCACCACAAGTAACGTCACCAGAACTTTAGAGTACCTCGAAAAACCCCGTTTTCGGAAATTTGCACCTTTACGAATCAAAGGCTTACCAGGCGGGTAAGGCTGAAAAAGTAGGTTTTTCGAAGTGCCCTTTAGGCTGAGAATTGATCTAACAGAGACCGCCAGTTGAAAGGCAGCTAACGCCCCGAAGCGGACATCTGCACTTCATCTCTCAAACATCATTTCGATTTACTTTCTTTGTGGACGTGCGACCTCAACACGGTCCCGACCGTATAGGAAATCCGATTTTCGTGTTCCAGCTTCTTCACAAGGTCCGATGGTAAATTGTATTGTCCGTCGGGTATTTGTTTGTAGAAAGGCGGATATTCTGTCCTTAATAGAATCCAGATGTTTTCACCTGATGTGCCGTTAACGCCTAAGACTTCGTGGTCAAAAATATTCCGTACGACTGGACCGGTTAAAGGTGTTTCTCGTGTCTGAATTTCGATGGACTGAAGTACTGACCATTCACTCTTTTCCCCAAAGGTCTCAACAAGCTCAGGACTAGAGCATGCCTTTACTGTGAAGCCAACACCCACAGATAAAGATAGAGCTAAAACGACGCAACGAATGGAACTTCTGTTCATATATTGGCGAGGATGGAGTTGTTAGCCAAGAGGGGCCGCTTATGGCCGTACCCAGACTAGCTCTCGTTGGATGATGTGCGGCTAAGCTGATCAATAAATTCACGAGGCGCTGCTGAGAATCGTGCTGCCCGCGAGTTATGAACAGCTATACTGATTACCGCCATATCCGCCGCCATTACTGAGCGTGTTGCTGGAAAAAATAAGCAGCAATCAAGTGCGCGTGCGAGCTCAACAATTTTAGCGCATATGTGTGACGAATTTTCTCGGGTATCGATACGAGCCTGGACAAACTCGACATTATCACCCTCGTAGCCTACCTGGATATCATTTCTGCTCTGGTCACCCCAAATTATTAAGGAGTCGCTCCACGATTCAGTAGGAGGCAATACTCGTGAAATCAATTCAGGAAGATTAACGACGGGCTGATTATTCTTCCATGTGGTCGACATATCATTGTAACCCTCGCCGTCGTACAGCATCTCAGGACCGTTGCCATCCCGTTCAGCCCACTCCCGTGGAATTAGACCGACTACGAACTGCCAAATAGCCATAGAACACTCGCAAATAAAATGAACGACGGCTCTTGGCCGAAGACAGTCATACCGGTGCTGAAATAAAATTAATAAACCGTTTTCCACGCCCTGTAGTGCGAGATTCCATCATTCCGCCTGCTGTCATTGTGATGTTCAAGAATTGCCCTTGTCCCATAAGGCTATCCGATTGCAAATCTCGAACAATTTGCTCGTATATTTCCCGCTGACCACGTAGTTCTGGAACACAGTGCTCCAGCACGTTCGATACACCTCCCATACTCCAGCCCGGGTTTTGAATGTGGTTCCTTTGCATCCATAACTCAGGATTGTCTAGAACAGCTAATACTCTAAGATGCCATGGCGCAAGTTGGTCGATAAGTCGCAAGAATGTCAATTGTTCATCTTCGTGCGGTGGGTTCGGAAGCGCTGCGTTCAAAACAGCGTTCTTTAGTGCTTCCCGTTTTTCCTGCTGGTGATTTCGAAGAGCCACCTGTGATGCTTGCATTACTACGGTGACAAAAACTTCATTCAAAGCAAGCTTTTCTGGGGTCAAATTTTCTACGCGCCTTTCCACCTCAGTGAGTACTTCGGAGAGCTGTTCAAGCCAAGCCTGTTTGCGCTGTTCTAACGGTGATGCAAATAGGTTTTCAAACGCTACTTGTAGTGGTCCGCCCGCTGCGGGAATAAGAGAAACAATCGCTCTCCCTACTTCTCTTGCCACATCGCCTTTGCTCTTATCTGTCGGTGGTTTTTCCATTTTATAGATTCCAAAAAAATAATTAACGCAGTTAGCAAGTCTGTTTCGATGGAGTTTTATTTTTTATTTTTTAAATCACCTCGCCACTCTATTGGTTGCCACGAAACGACAGCTACTGGCCGTTTTCGCCCCTTAGCAGAAGTTCGTTCCCAATCGATCGCCAAGCTACCAACTACATACAAAGTGCACGATACAATATCTGCATACCCGATTTCGCATATTCTTTTGGTTGGAGCTCCAGCGAATTTGGTGAAATGTCGGGCCTCTACTCTACGGATGCCAGTAAGCCTCTCCGTGCTATCAGAATCCCCTAGCGAATCCAAAGACGTGGTCAAGCTCGGGCCGCCTGTATCCAGCGATCCAACATCGGCACCAAGGTCAGGGCTAATTCGTGACTGTCGCCGATACGCGCTTTGTAGTCATCTAAGTCCGGTACCAGATTCGACAACTGATCGACATCGCTTGGCATGATTGAGGCAAAAACAGCAACATCGACCTGGCGAGGTCCATGACGAAGCATATTTTTGAAGAGGTCTGTTGTGAAGCGTCGGTCGATATTGCCCTGTAAGACACATAATCGTCTGCCGATCGCGGCATAAAAAGCGCCTCGGGATTCAGTTGACATGAATTCCGCGTCGGTATCGCCTGCGGCTGCTCCGCTTGCACGTCTAGTCGCAAAACCCAGCGATATACCGTCACTGAGCTGCTCCTGATCCCTTGCTGCGTCGAGCGCTCGCACCATGGCCTCAAGAAGGTCTACCGATTCTGCGAGCTCGAGTGACGCAATGACCCAGTTATGTACGATGGCACGCTCCGCCCGTTGTACGCGTAAAAGTGAAAGGGGCGCAAATATTGCAGGATTAGTGGTCGCAGCCCCCCAAACCCTTAGTAGTTTCCCACATAGCTCGGCGAGCGAACGATTAAACTCTTCTAACGGTGTATCCGACTCTCTACATATATCAGTGCCGTAAGCGACCAGGTACCTAATTGGCATGTATGCCGAACCGAAGCTCAACGAGGCTTTTCCTCGCTCTACTGAATCGAGAATCTCGACCAAAATTTGTAGGACTCGGACAACTGTCTGTTGGCCGACTGATTTTGGTGCTACCAGTAAAGCCATCATGTTATTTACGGCATTGCTTGAATTGATCGCAGAAGCCCTCTTAAGTGCCTGTTCGATCAACAACTTGAACTGATCCTCTACGCCTTGGGTACGCAACAGGACGGGCGGATAACAATTTAGTGTAAAAATTATATCGGCTGAATATGTTCCGTCGTCGCTGCCATTGAACTTGAGCACTTCCAACACGATTTCGTTACCAAGCTCGCCGTTACGGCCAGCGAGGTTCCCAACGCATTCCTCACTGAGTAGTCGGAGCGCTGGCTTCACAACCACCCAATTTCCATCTGATGGGTGTACTTTTTTTAAGAGCGCCACTGCGGAACTAACTACCCGTTTAAGACCATCATCTGTGAAGACAGAAGCGCATTCAGTTGCCAGCCGCAATGCGATGTCCTCCCCGGTCCAATAGCCAGCACTACCGATACGCAAAGCGAGCACATTCGCCAATTCATCGCGAATACCAAGGCGGAATTCAGGGCGACGCTTACAAATGTCAAGGACAGCTTCGAAGCATGTTTTGAGGTCAGCGCCTGCATTGAAAAGATTGGCGTTCGAATCTGAGCCGATTTTGATCAGGTAATTGAGCATTAGTGTCGCAAGAGCGGCACGTCCAGCGCTGATATTGCGCGCCCACTCGGCAAAAAGAGCTACAGCTACGGTTCGGCGACGCTTGCAAACACCTTCATGAGCCTCTACATGGTTAATCACATATTGACACAGCGTTTCATCCACACACGCGTCAACTAAATCCTCGGACCACCGTACTTCTTTAGCCCAATCTGAACTTTCACTTTCAATAAGCAAGCCGATAGCAAGCCTGAAAGTCGCTGCATCATAAGATTTACGAGACATCAATTCGTCAATCAGGCACGACGCGTACTGCCCCTTAGTCGTTTTGTTCGCTGTATGCAGACCGAGGGCGGTCTGCCGCCTGAGAGTCGACCAAAACCAAGTCGCTGCGTCGGGGAAGCTCTTTTGCCGCCAAGACGTGAGCGCGTTCTCAGTAGAATGTGAATCAGCAAGTAACGGAGCTATTAACGTCGCGCTGCGCGTATCTTCTTGCAAGATCGTGTGACTCGACCTAACCCGAGCGGCGTACTCGTCAAATCCCGCATTGGCTAGAATTATGGTCCGCTCAGCCAGAGGATTGCTCAGCAGTTCCGCTAGCATTTTCTGTCCCGCCCCGTACCCATCAGTGATGGTCGCAGAGGTAGCCAGCGATTGGTTGATGCATGCCGTAATTGCCAATGCAATGTCACTAAACTTCTCTGGTTCTGTAAGCTCCTCGAGTTTTCCCTTCGCATGTTCATGTAGTTTTTTAGCCACCACCCATTCATCGCGATCGCTAAAAAGGTCACCAAGATGTTTTATCGTCACAATCCGGAGTTGGGAACTGACGTTGGCCAGAACCTCATCTAGACGCTCGAGTAAATGAGCAATCTCTGACGAACTTGATACACTGGGGGAGGCAGCGCACATCGAAATTGCACTGTATAGTGATCTCAACCCATCCTGAACATACTCATCGTCCGGAAGCGCTTTGATAACATGTTGCATGTCACACACGCCCAGGTTGAACGCAAACTCTAGTGCCGCTGGCGGGATCGCTGCCTCACTCTTTATTGATTCGTCTACAGACCACGCTTCTTTGTCGTTTTGCCACACGATTCGTTGTACGTAAAGTTGCAAGTGCCTAGCCAATTGCGTAGAACAAATTTTAGGACGGATAAGCCAAGTCTCCATAAAGGCGTTGCCACCTCCGAGTCGCTCATCGACAAGATCCTCAAGCGAAAGTTGGCCACCGCTCATATCGTGGGCCATCGTCGCACATAACGAGCGAATACTAGAAGCAGGCAAGAAATGCCGAAGGGCAATCCAAGGCAACCAGTCGTTCTCAAACTTCATTAAAGATTCCAATCGGGTGTCAGTGACCATTTTCAAAAATCCCTTGTTTAATCCTATTCCACAGCATTCATATCTCGCACCGCTCGCACATCAAGCTTGGTCAGGCCGGGGAACATTCCACCGACCGGGTTATCACGAATCAGGCGCGGCAATGTAAAGCCCAGGGCTCTTGCAATATGCGGTACCGATTCACCCACCGCATCTAGACAAACAAGATTAGGGCGATTCTTACCAGCCTTCGATACGGTACTGTCATCTGCACGCTCTATCCCGAATCCTGCAACACAATTCCATCCATCCACCAAACCGGCCTCATGTTTTCCGAAAGACCACATTGATACTCCGTCGGGATACCGGCCTTCGGGAAATGAGACAGGAATACAGGCACCAGACAGTCCGCCTTTTTTATTACCGATCTCATCAAAATTAGCCATGACAAAGCTCGCAAAATGGTGCCTGAAACAATCGTCGCGCTTCCCAGCATCTAGAAATGCAGATTCAAATTCGGGCTTCCATCGTCGCCGCTTACCTTTCTCATTAACAATCTCACCTACTGGTGTGCACAATGATAAAGACACGATGTCGATGTGATCGGTGAGAAGCCTTGGAAAATGAGCTGCACTGGTATCCGCGAATGCTTTAATAGGATTGGGAATCATCGAATCGGTAGGTAATGACAAAGCATCAGCACAAATCAAAGGCTGGATAGTGACCGCCATATATCTACTGTTTGTCGGGACGAGCGTCACCAAGCTAAGGAGGTTTGCCTCTGTCATATGGGTATCGGTTAGCGCGCTATATTCAACGCCAGCGCGAACCGCTTTGGGGTGGAGACATACCCTGACGCGCCCCGTGGACTCGACCAAAAACATGCAACCCAAATTGAAGTGGGTGCCAGGCTTCTGCTTCTGGAACCACACCTCAAAGCTGCAGAGGTCATCGTTGTGAATACCTGGAATACCTTTGATCTCCGTCAGCAAGTTCACAATCTTCTGATGAGAAAAAAGATGATTGAGGCTCTCCGAGTCGGGCCGCAACCCAACGTGCACACAGCAATGAAAACCCAACCTTACAAACCCAACCATCGCCTGAACAACATCTGCGGCCGCCAGAAACGCTTCCGGGAAAACAATTAGGTCTGCTTCTACAGGCTGGCGAATGGTGGTAGAGACGTCACCCGCAACGGCTTCGCCAGCGGCCGTATCGAAGAAGTCACGCAATACCGCATCGAAAATTTCGCCGTGTGTATGCGGCGCGTAAGCCTTCGGCTCTATCACGTAAATGCGAAATTGCCGACTGGACCGCTCAAA
>JAIENA010000256.1 GCA_019751755.1 Burkholderiaceae bacterium
TCGGCCTGCTGTTTTTAGCGTGCGCGGGCGTACTTGGCCCAGAAGCCGCGCGGCTCGGTGCCGGCGTCGTTGCCAGGCTCCGCCGGCGCGCCAGGTCCCAGGTGCTGGATTTTTTCTTCCAGCATTTTGATCAACTGGTCTTTATCGTCGAGTCGGGCGCGCATCTCGGTGGTGACCTGGTCTTTGACTTTTCGCAACTCCGCCTCCAGCGCGATGATGCGTTCCAGTGAATGGATGCGCTCCTCCATGATACGGAACAGGCTGTCGTCTTTCGGCACGTCATGGAAATTCGACACACCCGGGGCGTCGGGATGGGCGGACTTTGGGATCAACGGGGCGCCATGGGCATCGTTATTGGTTCCGTGCAGGAATAACTGCCCATAGACTCTGATTAATTCCGCCGTATCCAGCACGGATTCACCATTGGGGGAGACCGCTTTGTGTAATCGCCCCCGGTCGATATCGCGATACAGCGTTGCCCGGCCACGCCGTACCATGCGGGCAGCTTCAGAAATGGAAACCAACATCAGCATCCCTGTCAAAAAGAAATGGCCATGATGAGAACGGCGTCGAAGCGACGCCAGCGGTTGTACCAGTGAACTGCAATATTGTCTAAAAAACTATTGCTGCCAGCATCCAGACGGCGCCGATCCAATGGATAGTACCCCCGAAGTTCGGCGCATTTCAAGCACTTTGTTGCTTAGCTAAAACACTGAATTCTCACAGAAAATCACATAAAACAGGCCAATAATGCAAAACGCCGCTGCCGGGCGTCAGCCCGGGCAGCGGCGTTTTAAATCGGGTGATTTATTGGCGGGCGTTACGCAAATTCGATGGCGGCTTGCCGGTCGTGTAGTTGCTGCGCCACGGATTGATATCCAGGCCGCCGCGGCGCGTATAACGGGCATACACGGACAGTTGCTGCGGCTTGCACTGGCGCAGGAGGTCGGTGAAGATGCGCTCCACGCATTGCTCGTGGAATTCATTGTGCTCGCGGAAACCAATGAGATATTTCAGCAGGCTTTCCTGGTCGATTTGCGGGCCATAATATTGAATCTGCACGCTGCCCCAATCCGGCTGTCCCGTCACCAGGCAGTTCGATTTCAACAAATGGGAAATAAAGACCTCTTCCACCGGCTGTTCATCGAAGTTGGCTTTCAGGGTTTCCGGCTGGGGTGCGTAATTGTCGACTTCAATATCGAGGCGGTCCAATAACACGCCATCGAGTTCGCCCATGGCGAGTTGATGGAAATCCGGCTGTTCAGTAATCGTCACGTGCACCGTGGCGCCCACGGCGGACGATAAGTCCTGCACCAGCAAAATCTTCAACGCATCGGCATCGGCGACTTTGGTTTGGTTAAACGAATTCAAATACAGCTTGAAGGATTTGGATTCGATGATGTTCGGCGAATCAGCCGGCACCGTGATTTTGGCCACCGCCACTTGCGGCTTGCCGCGCAGGTTCAGCCATGACAGTTCATACGCATTCCAGATATCGACACCGAAGAAGGGCAGGGTCCCGGTCAGACCCAGTTCATCGCGCTTGCCCTGGCGGGCAATCGGAAACAACAGTTCAGGCGCGTAATCGGTACGGTAGGCGGAAGATTTCCCCAACGGGGACTGGTCGGCGGTATTGGTCATGGTGAACGTCCAAAGCGAAAGGCGAAGGACGAATGGTAGCGCAAATGCGGCGTTGCGGCATATGCGTTGCGGTGATGGGGGACTTGAAAGGTTTGCATACAGGCGGACCGGATGGTCCGCCTGTCAACGACGGCGGCAAGCGCGGCTTACAGGAACAGCTTGTAGACCGGATTGGCGCTTTCGTCCCAGTAGCGATAGCCCAGCGTGGCCAGGAATTGCGCGAAGCTGTCCATTTCATCTTGTGGCACTTGCAAGCCGATCAGGATGCGGCCGACGTCGCCGCCTTGCGAGCGGTAGTGACACAAGGAAATGTTCCAGTTCGGCGCCATGCTGTCCAGGAAGCGCATCAGCGCGCCCGGGCGTTCCGGGAACTCAAAGCGGTACAGCAATTCATCCTGGGCCAGCGTGCTCTTGCCGCCCACCAGGTGGCGCAAGTGCGACTTGGCCAACTCATCGTGCGTCAAGTCGAGCGTCTTGAAGTCGTTGGCTTCAAAGTCGCGGGCCAGCGCCGACGATTCGCCGCGGTTGGAAATTTGCACGCCGACAAACACGTGTGCATCGCGTTCATCGCTGATCCGGTAGTTAAATTCCGTCACGTTGCGCGGACCCACCAACGCGCAGAAGCGCTTGAAGCTGCCGCGCTGCTCTGGCAGCGTCACGGCAAACACGGCTTCGCGCGCTTCGCCCAGTTCGGCCCGTTCCGCCACGAAGCGCAAGCGGTCGAAATTCATATTGGCGCCGCTGGCGATGGCAATCAGGGTTTCATTTTTGACCGGTTCCTTGGACAGTGCGGCGCGCTCGATATACGCCTTGGCGCCGGCAATCGACAGCGCGCCGGACGGTTCCAGGATCGAGCGGGTATCGGTAAACACATCCTTGATGGCGGCGCACAGCGCATCGGTGTCGACCAGGATGACTTCGTCAACAAATTGCTGCGCCAGGCGGAACGTTTCCTGGCCGCACAGGCGCACGGCGGTACCGTCCGCGAACAGGCCGACATCCGCCAACGTCACGCGCTCGCCGGCTTTCAGGCTGCGGCCCATGGCGTCGGAATCAATGGTTTGCACGCCGATGATCTTGATGTCCGGGCGGATTTGCTTGACGTATGCGGCAATCCCGGCAATCAGGCCGCCACCGCCGATCGGTACAAAGATCGCGTGGATCGGGCCGGCGTGCTGGCGCAGGATTTCCATGCCGATCGTGCCCTGGCCGGCAATCACGTCCGGATCGTCGAACGGGTGCACGAAGGTCAGTTTTTGTTCTTTTTCCAGCAACAGCGCGTGGTTGTAGGCATCGGTATACGACTGGCCATGCAGCACCACTTCGACTGCGGCGCCGCCGCGCGCGCGTACCGCATCGACTTTCACCTGGGGCGTGGTGGTCGGCATCACGATGGTGGCGCGGCACCCCATTTTTGCCGCCGACAAGGCCAGACCCTGTGCGTGGTTGCCTGCGGAAGCACAAATCACACCGCGTTTCAGCTGCGCTTCGCTCAGGTGCGCCATCTTGTTGTAGGCGCCCCGAATCTTGAAGCTGAACACATCCTGCATGTCTTCGCGCTTGAAGTAAATGCGGTTCTGGAAGCGCTGCGACAGGGTCGGCGCCAGTTCAAGCGGCGTTTCGCGGGCCACGTCATAGACGCGGGCGGTCAGGGTCTTCTTCAGGTAGTCGATAGTCATAGTCTGCTTGGGTCGCTTGGAGCAAAGGGGCCAGTCACCTGGCAAGGCAAGGACATGCTTTTCAACGGCGGGTAACCGAGATGGCGCTGTGCACCTGGCGCGGCGCGGATAACGTGGGCCAGGTGGGGTAAGGTACGGCTTGATAGTAAATCATGCGCGAAATGGATAATTCGCTGGTTCATTATAATGCCTACATGATTGAATCTTCCATCCGCTGGCTGTTGAGCCTGTTAGCCGCCCCTGAAGTCGGCCTGACGTCGGTCTTTCTCGTCAGTTTTGTCTCGGCCACCTTGGTGCCGCTGGGCTCGGAACCGGCCGTGTTTGCCACCATCAAAGCCAATCCCGCGCTGTTCTGGCCCGCCATCCTGGTGGCGACCTGCGGCAATACGCTGGGCGGGGCGGTCGATTACTGGCTTGGCTACAAGGCCAAGAGCGCCTTTGCCCGGGAGCGCGAAAGCCGCTGGTTCGGCTGGCTGGCGCGCTATGGCGCGAAGACCATGCTGTTGTCGTGGGTGCCGGGCATCGGCGACCCGCTGTGCACCCTGGGCGGCTGGCTCAAGCTGCCGTTCTGGCCTTGCATTATGTACATGTGCATCGGCAAGTTCGCCCGCTATGTCACGATGACATCGGCGTTGCTGTACGTGCCGGACGGCGCCTGGAAAAGCATCGCGCAGGCCCTGGGCGGTTAATTTAGTTAATTTAGTCTGTTTTGCCTAATGGTCGATAGGGCAAACCATGTTCCGCCCCGCATTCAAAATTGGCATCAAATTGCGGTGTGATGCGTATTTTTCGAATTAATTTTGGTCATTTGACGCTTGCGTTACCCTGCGGCGGGTTAGGGCTGTTCCGGCGTGGTGCGGCGCAATACGCTAGAATGACCATCCTTAGGGTCAGTCCGCAGCACATCCATCATGAACGCCCCAGCACAAATCCAAGCATTGCTCGCCGAATCGCCACATGGTCCCGCGCCCACCCGGCTGCGCGAAATTCCTTATAACTACACGTCGTTTTCCGATCGCGAGATCGTCATTCGCCTGTTGGGCCAAGACTCCTGGCGCCTGCTCGACGAACTGCGCGCCGCGCGCCAGACCGGTCGTTCCGCGCGCATGCTGTATGAAGTGCTGGGCGATATCTGGGCCGTGCGCCGCAACCCGTACCTGCAAGACGACTTGCTGGACAACCCCAAGCGCCGCCAGGAACTGATCGACGCGCTGCACCACCGCCTGGCCGAAGTTGACAAGCGCCGCCTGGCGGTCGACGCCGGCGCCGGTGGCGATGCCTCGCGCAGCGCCGCCGTCGAGCAATTGCTGAAGGCCGCCAGCCAGGCCGTCGAAGCGTTTGGCGAAGAATTCCGCCAGATGTACGACTTGCGCAAGCGCGCCATCAAGGTGCTGGGCCGCTACACCGAAAAGCACAACGTCTGCTTCGACGGCATGAAGCGGATTTCCCACGTGACCGATGCCACCGACTGGCGCGTGGAATACCCGTTTGTGGTCCTCACGCCGGACACCGAAGATGAAATGGCCGGCCTGGTCAAAGGCTGTATCGAGTTGGGCCTGACCATCATCCCGCGCGGCGGCGGCACCGGCTACACCGGCGGCGCGATTCCGCTGACGCCGCTGTCGGCCGTCATCAACACGGAAAAGCTGCTCGACATGGGCGCCGTGAAAATGGAAATGCTGCCGGGCGTGGACCGCGAATACGCGACGATTTACACCGGCGCCGGCGTGATCACGAACAAAGTGTCGGAAGCGGCCGAAAAAGCCGGTTTCGTGTTTGCCGTGGACCCGACCTCGGCCCACGCCTCGTGCATCGGCGGCAACATTGCGATGAATGCGGGCGGCAAAAAAGCCGTGCTGTGGGGCACCGCGCTGGACAACCTGGCGTCGTGGAAAATGGTCGACCCGCAAGGCGACTGGCTGGAAGTCACGCGCCTCGACCATAACCTGTCGAAGATTCACGATACGCCGCTGGCCCGCTTCAAGCTGGAGTGGACCCATCCGAACGCTAAAGGCGAAGCCAAGGGCGCGCCGTTTAAAACGGAAATCCTGGAAATCGCCGGCCGCGTGTTCCGCAAGGAGGGCCTGGGCAAGGACGTCACCGACAAATTCCTGGCCGGCTTGCCAGGCATCCAGAAAGAAGGCTGCGACGGCCTGATCACGTCGGCGCGCTGGATCCTGCACAAGATGCCGAAATTTACGCGCACCGTCTGCTTGGAATTCTTTGGCCAGGCGCGCGACGCGATTCCGTCGATCGTGGAAATCAAGGATTACCTGGACGGCTTGCCGGCCAAGGGCGAGCAATTCAAGACCCTGCGCCTGGCGGGCCTGGAACACCTCGACGAGCGCTATCTGCGCGCGGTCGGCTACGCCACCAAGTCCAAGCGCGGCATCATGCCGAAGATGGCGCTGTTTGGCGACATCGTGGGCGACGATGAAAACGCGGTGGCGCTGGCCACCTCGGAAGTGGTGCGCCTGGCCAACACCCGTGTCGGTGAAGGGTTTGTCGCCGTCAGCCCGGAAGCACGCAAGAAATTCTGGCTCGACCGCGCCCGTACCGCCGCGATTGCGAAACACACCAACGCCTTCAAGATCAATGAAGACGTGGTGATCCCGCTGAACCGCATGGGCGAGTACACGGACGGTATCGAGCGCATCAACGTCGAACTGTCGCTCACCAACAAGCTGCAACTGGCAGCCGAACTGCGCGACTTCTTCGCGGCGGCGACCCTGCCGATCGGCAAGAGCGATGATGCGTCCGACGACAAGGTCGGCGACGCGGAAATGCTGGGCGATCGCCAGCAACAGGCGCAAGCGCTGTTGGCGCTGGTACAACAACGCTGGCAAACCATCCTCGATCAACTGGACCAGCCGGTGGCCGCGTTGCGCGAGACCTTGCGCGAACTGGGCCTGGGCCATCTGGACGCCGCCATCGATGCGCGCCTGGTGCGCCAGCCCGAGGCGACGCTGTTCGAGGTGGTGCAAGACCACACGGTGCGCATCAGCTGGAAGCAGGAAATCCGCGCCCAACTGCGCCAGATTTTCAATGGCGCCGCCTATAAACTGATCCTCGATGAATGCGCGGTGATCCACAAGCGCGTGCTGCGCGGGCGCGTGTTTGTCGCGCTGCACATGCACGCCGGCGACGGCAACGTACACACCAACCTGCCGGTCAACTCGGATCACTATGAAATGCTGCAACTGGCCCATAAAGCCGTGGCGCGCATCATGGTGCTGGCCCGTTCGTTGAATGGCGTGATTTCCGGTGAACACGGCATCGGCATCACCAAGCTCGAATTTTTGACCGAAGAAGAAATCGGCGACTTCCGCAAGTACAAGGAACGGGTCGATCCGGAAGGCCGCTTCAACAAGGGCAAGCTGCTCAATTTGCCGGGCATGGAAGCGGACTTGCGCAATGCCTACACGCCATCGTTTGGCCTGATGGGCCACGAATCGCTGATCATGCAGCAAAGCGATATCGGCGAGATCGCCAACAGCGTCAAGGATTGCCTGCGCTGCGGCAAGTGCAAACCGGTCTGCTCGACCCACGTGCCGCGCGCCAATTTGCTGTACTCGCCGCGCGACAAGATCCTGGCGACGTCGTCGCTGATTGAAGCGTTCCTGTACGAAGAGCAAACCCGTCGCGGCATTTCGATTCGCCACTGGGAAGAATTCGAAGATGTGGCCGATCACTGCACCGTGTGCCACAAATGCGAGACGCCATGCCCGGTCAATATCGACTTTGGCGACGTGTCGATGAACATGCGCAACCTGTTGCGCAAGATGGATAAGCGCAGCTTTAATCCGGGCAAGAAGGCCGCGATGTTCTTCCTGAACGCGACCGATCCGACCACCATCAATACCGTGCGCACCGGCATGGAGCTGGCGTACAAGGCGCAGCGTCTGGGCAATGACGTGTTGAAGAAATTCGCCAAGGACCAGACCAAGGCGCCGCCACCGACGGTGGGCAAACCGCCCCTCAAGGAACAGGTGATCCACTTCATCAACAAGAAGATGCCGGGCAACCTGCCGAAGAAAACCGCGCGCGGCCTGCTCGATATCGAGGACAACAAGGTGATTCCGATCATCCGCGATCCGAAGAAAACCACGGCCGATACCGAAGCCGTGTTTTACTTCCCGGGCTGCGGCTCGGAGCGCTTGTTCTCGCAAGTGGGCCTGGCCACGCAGGCGATGCTGTGGCATGTCGGCGTGCAAACGGTCTTGCCGCCGGGTTACCTGTGCTGCGGTTATCCGCAGCGCGGCGCCGGTGATTTTGATAAAGCCGACAAGATGGTGACGGACAACCGCGTGCTGTTCCACCGCATGGCCAACACCTTGAATTATCTGGACATCAAGACGGTCGTGGTGTCGTGCGGCACCTGCTATGACCAGTTGGCCGGTTATGAGTTCGATAAGATCTTCCCGGGCTGCCGCATCCTCGATATCCATGAATATCTGCTGGAAAAGGGCGTCAAGCTGGAAGGGGTCGCGGGCACCCGCTATATGTACCACGATCCTTGCCACACGCCGATGAAGCTGCAGGATCCGCTGAAAACCGTGAACAGCCTGATCACCACGGTGGACGCGACCGCGATCGAGAAAAACGACCGCTGCTGCGGCGACTCGGGCACCTTGATGGCGGCCCGTCCCGATATCTCGACGCAGGTGCGCTTCCGCAAGGAACAGGAAATGGTCAAGGGCGCCGACAAGCTGCGCGCCGACGGCTTTACGGGCGAAGTCAAGATCTTGACCAGCTGCCCGGCCTGCCTGGGCGGCGTGTCGCGCTACAGCGAAGACGCCGGCACCACCGCCGACTACATCGTGGTGGAAATCGCCAAGCATTTGCTGGGCGAAAACTGGATGCCGGACTATGTGGCGCAAGCCAATAACGGCGGTATCGAGCGCGTGCTGGTATGACCGCGCGCGCCCCATGCGACCTGTGCCAGTTGCTGGCGGCCCCGCCGGCCGAGGTGCTGGTGTGGCGGGACGCGCAACTGTCCGTGGTGCTGGTCGATGAACCGCACTATCCGGGCTTTGCGCGCGTCGTCTGGCACGCGCACGTCAAGGAAATGACGGACTTGCCGCCTGCCGAACGCGCGCACGTGATGTGGGCCGTGTGGCAGGTGGAAGCGGCGCTGCGTGCCGTGATGGCGCCGGATAAAATCAATCTGGCCAGCTTCGGCAACATGACACCGCACGTGCACTGGCATGTGATTCCCCGTTTTACCAACGACGTGCATTTCCCTCAACCGACCTGGGGTGCGGCCCAGCGTGAACCCGATCCACAAGATCTGGCCGCGCGCCGTGCCCTGCTGCCGCCATTGCGCGCAGCCATCGTTGCCAATTTAAATACATGAAAACCCCGACCGGCCTGACCGTCCACAGCAAATCCCGCATCCTCGAAGTGGCTTTCGACGATGGTGCCTCGTTCAACATTCCCTTCGAACTGTTGCGCGTGTATTCGCCGTCGGCGGAAGTCAAAGGCCACGGCCCGGGCCAGGAAATCTTGCAAGTGGGGCAGCGCGACGTGGGCCTGACGGCGCTGGACCCGGTCGGCAATTACGCGGTGAAGCCGACGTTTACCGACGGCCACAATTCCGGCCTGTACACCTGGGATTACCTGTATAAACTGGGCGCCGAACAGGAACAGCTGTGGTCGGCCTATCTGGGCAAGTTGCACGCGGCAGGCTTTGACGGCGACTCCGGCCGTGAACCTGGTACCGTATTGCCCACCGTCCCCAAAGCGCACGGCTGCGGCCACAAACATTGATGCTGGTGGCGGCGTGGATACCACGTTGCAACCATGTCCAGAACAAAGCGGCGCACCCATGGTATTGTAGGTACTTGTTTTCCTGAAACGTGTGCCGATGCGCCAGTTCATTCGTTCCAGCCGTTTAATTATTTTGCTGGGAAGCTGCCTGGCGGCAGCCATACTCGGCGCGCTGGGCTTTGCCCTGTGGTCGTCGCGCGCACAAGCCATTGCTGAATGGCAGCGTCACCTGTCCAACCTGTCGCTGGTGATTGCGGAGCAGACGTCGCAGGAAATCACGTCCGGTTACCTGGTCCTGGAAAGCATCGTCGAGTCGGTACAGGCGGCCGGGGTCAGCAATGACCGCGAGTTGCGTGAACACATGGGGACGGCGGCAACGTTCCAGCGCATGCGCGACAAGGCCGAAGGGCTGCCGCAAGTGGACGTGCTGACCATCGTGGCGGCCAATGGCGATGTGGTCAATTTCACCCGCGCCTATCCGGTGCCCCGCATCAACCTGGCGGACCGCGATTATTTCCGTGCTCATCTGAACGACCCCCAGTTGGGCGTGTATGTCAGCGCCCCCGTGCGCAACCGGGGCAACCAGGCGTGGACGTTTTTTTTGAGCCGCCGCCTGACCGGGCCGCAGGGCCAATTCCTGGGACTGGCGCTGGTCGGCTTTTCCACCGCCTTCCTCAGTGATTTTTACCGCAAGATCAGCCTCGGCGACGGCGCCTCGGTCACCCTGTATCGGCGCGATTTCACGCTGCTGGTCCGCTCGCCCCATGACGATGCGCTGATGGGGAAAAGCAACCGCACGGGCACGTCCTTCCGCGTGATTGAGCACATGGGCAAGACCGATGGCGTGGTGCTGACCGATGCGCCGCGTTTCTCCCAAGGCGGCCACCGGGTGCAGCGCATGGGCGCGGTACGCCTGGTCGCGCAATACCCGCTGGTGGTCAATATCACCGTGACGGAAGAGTTGTTCCTGGCCCAGTGGCGCGCCCACGCGCAAGTCTTGACGACGGTCGTGATGGCCAGTGCGATCGCCATGCTGCTGGCGTTTGGCGGCCTGGTGCTGGCGTTGCGCAAGCGCGAGCAGGATATGGACAAAATGCGCGCCCTGGCCACGGCGGCCGATGCGGCCAACCGGGCGAAATCGGAATTCCTGGCCATGATGAGCCATGAAATCCGCACCCCGCTGACGTCCATTATTGGTTTTGCGGAAACGCTGGTGCCGCACCAGGGAGCGGGCGAAATCATTGTCCGCAATGGTCAGCATTTGCTGACCATCATTAACGACATCCTTGATATTTCCAAGATCGAAGCAGGGCGGCTGGTGCTCGAAGATGTTCGCTACTCGCCACTGGAGGTGGTCGATGGTTTGTTGTCGGCCATCGAAGCGCAGGCGCGCGGCAAGGGCATCGCGTTTCATTTTGAAGCGGTCTACCCGTTTCCGTCGCACCTGATCGGAGACCCGACCCGCTGGCGCCAGATCCTGTTCAATCTGTGCGGTAATGCCGTCAAATTCACCGAGCATGGTCGTGTCGAGCTGACCTTGCACTATCTGCGCGATACCGGACGCTTGCAGTGCCGCGTCGCCGATACCGGGATCGGCATGTCCGAACAAGAGCAGGCCCGGCTGTTCCAGCCTTTTACCCAGGCTGATACGTCCGTGGCGCGGCGTTACGGGGGGACGGGCTTGGGCTTGCACCTGGTGCGGGAGTTGGCGCTACGCATGGGGGGCGGTGTGCGGATGCACAGCGCGCCGGGCCAGGGATCGATTTTCGATGTCGATATCGCCGCGCCGTTGGCGCCCGGGGCCCAATGGCTGGACGCGATGCCGGTCTTTGCCCGCGCCGAGGCGGCGCCGCCGCAAGCGAACCTGGCTGGCAGCGTGCTGCTGGCCGAGGATGGACCGGACAATCGCCGCCTGATCACGGCCTGGCTGGAACAGCGGGGGCTGGCGGTGGATGCCGCGGTCGATGGTGCGCGTGCTGTCGAGCTGGCGCTGGTGGGACACTACGACGTGGTGCTGATGGATATCCAGATGCCGAACATGGATGGGCTGCAAGCGACTAAACTATTGCGCGGCGCCGGCTTTGCCGCGCCCATCGTGGCGCTGACCGCCAATGTGATGCCGGAAGACCGTGAGCGCTACCGCCTGGCGGGCTGCGATGCCTGTGTCGCCAAGCCGGTGGATTTCGCCGAGCTGGGCAATTTGTTGGCGGGCATCTTGCCGCGCACCGCGCCGTCCGACACGCCGACGGCGCCCGATGCGCCCGATGCGTCCGACGCGCCGGAATCGTACACCTGGCTGGAGGGCTACGATGAGATGCGGCGCGCCTTTGAGTTGCGGCTGCGGGAAGCGTTACCATTGCTGGGGGGCGCCATCGGCAGGGCGGCCCATGCGGAAGGGCGGGAGATTGCCCACATGCTCAAGGGCAGCGCCGGCAGTTTTGGCTACCCGCGCGTGACGACATTGTCGGCGCAACTGGAACAAGCGCTGGTGGCGGGCGATGGCGGCCGGGCCATGGCGCTGCTGGCCGAGATACAACAACTTGATGAGGTGCGGCGCTTGCTGGCGCAGCCCGCCTGAAAGGACAACCATGGTCGATAAAAACCGCATCACCGTACTGATCGCGGATGATGAAGCCCCGATGCGTAACTTGCTGGCGGCGGTATTGAAAAATTTCGGATATAGCAATTTCATTCATGCGGCAAATGGCCAGCAAGCCATGGAATCCCTGCGCACGGCCGACCAGTCGTTGCGACTGGCGTTCCTGGACATCGATATGCCGGCCTTTAGCGGACTGGAAGTGCTGCAACTGGCGCGCGAGACGTGGCCCGACTGTGCGTATGTGATCGTCAGTGCCCACAGTGCCATCGATAATGTTATTTCGGCAATGAATCGTGGCGCGGCCGGGTTTGTTGTCAAACCCTACACGCCAAAAAAGATCGCCGATGTCCTGGCAAAGTTCGAGCGGGAAGCACGCTAAGGGGGCGCGGCGGACCGTTGGCGCTTGTATAATGCAGCCACTACAACCGGCTCTGCACTATGACCCATACCACCCATTTCGGCTATAAAACCGTCAACGAAGAAGATAAAGTCAAGGAAGTCGCCAAAGTCTTCCATTCCGTGGCGGCCAAGTACGACGTCATGAATGACCTGATGTCGGCTGGCCTGCATCGTCTGTGGAAAACCTTTACGATTGCCAACGCGGCTGTGCGTCCCGGCTTCAAATGCCTCGATATCGCCGGCGGTACCGGCGACCTCGCCAAGGCGTTTGCGAAGCAGGCCGGGCCGACGGGCGAAGTGTGGCTGACCGACATTAATGAATCGATGCTGCGCGTCGGCCGTGATCGCCTCTTGAACAAAGGGATGGTCACCCCCACCTTGCTGTGTGACGCCGAGAAATTGCCATTTCCGGACAATTATTTCGACCGTGTCAGCGTGGCCTTTGGCTTGCGCAACATGACGCACAAGGATGTGGCGCTGTCGGAAATGCGCCGTGTGCTGAAACCGGGCGGTAAATTGCTGGTACTGGAATTCTCGAAAGTCGCCGAGCCGCTGCAAAAACCGTACGATGTCTATTCGTTCTCGGTGTTGCCGTGGTTGGGCCAGAAAATTGCCAATGATGCGGAAAGCTATCGCTATCTGGCGGAATCGATCCGCATGCATCCGGACCAGGAAACCCTGAAGACGATGATGCAGGATGCGGGCCTGGAGCGGGTCCAGTATTACAACCTGACGGCGGGTGTGGCCGCTTTGCACACCGGTATCAAACTGTAAGAAAGAGACGCCATGAACTACAAGAAAATTTTGATCAGCGCTACCCTGGCGCTGTCCGCCGCCAGCCTGATTGGTGAGGCGCTGGCCCGTCCGATGGGCGGTGGCAAGTCGATCGGCCGCCAGTCTCAAAGCGTCAACAACATGCCGCGCCAGGCCACGCCGCCGGCCGCGCCGCCCGCCAGCCAGGCTACCCAGCCTGCGCGCGCACCGGGCGCCGCCACGCCGCCGGCCGTGGCGCCGAAACCTGCCAGCCCATGGAAAGGGATCCTGGGCGGCGCGCTGCTGGGCCTGGGCCTGGGCGCGTTGCTGTCGCACTTCGGTCTGGGCGGCGCCCTGGCCAGCGCGCTCAGCTCGATCTTGATGATTGCCCTGCTGGCTGGCGCTGCCTTCCTGATCTGGCGCTTGATTCGCAGCAAAATGGCGCCAAAGCAGCCGCAACTGGCGCCAGCTGGCTTCAGCAACAACAATGCGTGGCAGCCACAGCCGGCCGCGCCAGCGCCTGCGCCGTCGTCTGATTACAATTTGCCACCATTGCAACCAGTGCAGCCCGCCGCGAGCGGCCTGAACCTGGCCAAGCCGGGTGACGTGCCGGCAGCGGCGCATGCGCCATGGGGCGTGCCGGCTGATTTCGACGCGGCGACGTTCCTGCGCCACGCCAAGGGCAATTTTATCCGCCTGCAAGCGGCCTGGGATAAAGCCGATGTGGCCGATATCCGTGAATTCACGACGCCGGAAGTGTTTGCCGAGCTGAAGATGCAAATCAGCGAGCGCGGTGGCCAAGCGGACTTTACCGATGTGGTCACCATCGAAGCGGAAATGCTGGGCATTGAAAACGATGGCCGCGATTACCTGGCCAGCGTGAAGTTCTACGGCACCATCAAGTCGTCGCCAACGGCGCTGGCTGAGCCGTTCCAGGAAGTGTGGAACCTGTCCAAGCCTGTCAGCGGCAATGCCGGCTGGTTGCTGGCTGGTATCCAGCAACTGGCTTGATTGCCCGGCCAGTAGTGTAAGATCGAGACCGCCCGATTATTCGGGCGGTTTTTTGTTTTCTGACTGTCCGAATTCTTTGTTTCAGGTGCCTGATACCGTGGTGTCAGGTACCTCATTATGAATAAGCATGCCATCGCCGATCCCACCGAATTTGCCGTCCCCGCTGGCGCCCGTCGCCGCCACCATCAACCACTTGCTGGCCCAGGAGCCCTGGGCGCGTGACGCCTTGCGCCAGCACGCGGGCAAGATCGCGTGCATCGCCGCCAACCCGGTCGTGCTGCGCCTGCAAGCGACCAGTGATGGCTACGTGGACGTGGCAACCGACGAGACGGCCGCCAATGTGACGATCCGGGTCAAGCTGTCGGACTTGCCGCTGATCGCGAAAAACCGCGAGCGCGCTTTTTCGTATGTGCAACTGGAAGGCGATGCCGACTTTGCCAACACGATTTCGCAACTGGTGAAGGCGTTGCGCTGGGAAGCCGAACACGACCTGGAAAAACTGGTGGGTCCGGTGGTGGCCGTGCGCATGGTGGAGGGGGCCAAATCCCTGTTCGGCGCTTTCCTGCAAGGCCACCGCAAACTGGCGGAAAACACGGCGGAATATCTGCTGGAAGAAAATCCCGTGCTGGTGCGCCCGGACGTGACGGAAGGCTTTGGCGCGGACGTGACGCGCTTGCGCGATGACGTCGAGCGGCTGGCCAAGCGCCTGGCCAACCTGGAAAAGAAACTCGCGCAACGCGGCGCCGCTTAACACCACTGGACCCTGTACATGATCCTGAAATTCCTGCGGCTGTTGAAAATCCTGCGCGTCGCCCTGCGCTACGGTCTCGATGAAATCGCCATTTCCGGCCTGGACGTGCCGCGCACGTCGCGCATGATTGATGTGCTGTTCTTTTGGCGCGACATTTCCGCCCCGCGCGGGCGCCGCCTGCGCATGGCGCTCGAAGAGCTGGGCCCGATCTTCGTGAAATTCGGCCAGGTGCTGTCGACCCGGCGCGACCTGATTCCCGCCGATATCGTGGAAGAGCTGGCGCTGTTGCAAGACCGCGTGCCACCATTCGATTCCGATCTCGCGATTGCGCAAATCGAGCGCTCGCTGGGCGACCATCCGGACCGCCTGTTTGCCACGTTCGAGCGCACGCCGGTCGCCTCGGCCTCGATTGCGCAGGTGCACTTCGCCACCCTCAAGGATGGCAAGCAGGTGGCCGTCAAAGTGCTGCGTCCCGGCATGCGCCAGTCGATCGACAAGGACGTGGCGCTGATGCACCTGGCGGCCGACTTGGCGGGCCGCCTGTGGGCCGACGCCAAGCGCCTGAAGCCCAAGGAAGTGGTGGCGGAATTCGACAAGCACTTGCACGACGAGCTGGACTTGATGCGCGAAGCCGCCAATGCCAGCCAACTGCGCCGCAACTTTGCCGACAGCGACTTGCTGCTGGTGCCGGAAATGCACTGGGACTATTGTTCGTCCAGCGTGATTGTCATGGAGCGCATGCACGGCATTCCCGTGTCGCAAACCGAGCGCCTGCTCGAAGCCGGCGTGGACTTGAAAAAGTTATCGAGCGACGGCGTGGAAATCTTCTTCACGCAAGTGTTCCGCGACGGCTTCTTTCACGCGGATATGCACCCCGGTAACATCCTGGTCTCGATCGACCCGGCCACGTTTGGCCGCTATATCGCGCTCGACTTCGGCATCGTCGGCACCCTCAATGATTTCGACAAGGATTATTTGTCGCAAAACTTCCTGGCCTTCTTCCGCCGCGACTATAAACGGGTGGCGGAGGCTCACATCGAGTCCGGCTGGGCGCCAAAAGACACCCGCGTCGATGAACTGGAATCGGCGGTGCGGGCCTGCTGCGAACCGATTTTCGACCGGCCGCTGAAAGACATTTCGTTTGGCCAGATCCTGCTGCGCCTGTTCCAGACTTCGCGCCGTTTCAATGTGGAAGTGCAGCCGCAACTGGTGCTGCTGCAAAAAACCATGCTCAATATCGAGGGCCTGGGCCGCCAACTGGACCCGGACCTGGATTTGTGGAAGACCGCCAAGCCTTACCTGGAGCGCTGGATGGCGGAGCAGGTCGGCTGGCAGGGCATGCTGGAGCGCTTGAAATCGGAAGCTCCGCGCTATACCCATGTGTTGCCGCAATTGCCGCGCCTGGTGCACCGCGCGCTGTCGGTGGCCAGCGAACCGAATCGCAACGATGACTTGCTGCGCACCCTGATCGATGAACAGCAGCGTACCAATCGCTTGCTGAGCTTTATCGTGTACTTTGCCGGTGCGTTCATTATCGGCGCGGTCGGCTTGCGCGCGTATTTGCATTGGCGCGGACTACTGTAATGGATGCCTTCGATTTCCGCAGCCGCGACCCCTTGTCGCCAGCCTTTTGGGATGAGCGTTTTGAGCAGCAGTTCACGCCCTGGGACCGCGGTGGCGTGCCGCAGCGCTTGCGCCTGTTTGCCCGGGATACCGCCCATGGCGCGGCGAGCGCGGGCTTGCCACTGCCCACCACCCTGATTCCCGGCTGTGGTTCCGCCTACGAATTGGCGTATTTGTCGGAAGCCGGCTGGGACGTGACGGCGATCGACTTCTCGCCGGCCGCCGTGGCGGCGGCCCGGGAAGCGGTCGGGCCGCAATGGCGCGAGCGCGTGGTGGAAGCGGATTTCTTTGCCTGGCAACCGGCCGCGCCGCTGCAATGCATTTATGAACGGGCGTTCCTGTGCGCCTTGCCACGCCACCTGTGGCCGCAAGTGGTGGCGCGCTGGGCGCAATTGCTGGCGCCGGGCGGCATGCTGGCGGGTTATTTCTTCTTTGATAATCATCCCAAGGGGCCGCCATTCGGCATCGACCGCGCGGAGCTGGAAGCGTTGCTCAGTCCCTGTTTCACCTGTGTGGCCGATGAGCCGGTGGACGATTCCATCCCGGTCTTTGCCGGCAAGGAACGGTGGATGAGCTGGTTCCGGCGCTAAGGACCGGCGGCGGCCGTGGCAAAACTGACGCCGCGCCGACAAAAGGCTTTATAATTCAGGGTTTTTGATGTTTTTTGCGGAGTAAAGATGCCGATCTACGCTTACCGCTGCGAGGAATGTGGCCATGCTGAAGAAGTGCTGCAAAAGATTTCCGATCCGCAGCTGACCGATTGCCCAGCCTGCAGCAAATCCAGTTTCAAGAAGCAGCTGACCGCCGCTGGTTTCCAGTTGAAGGGAACCGGCTGGTATGTGACGGACTTCCGTGGTGGTTCCGCGCCGGCCACCGGTGTCGCCAGTACGCCCAAGTCGGACGCGCCGGCTGCGGCGGAAGCGTCGTCTGCGCCAGCGGCCGCTGCCCCGGCAGCGCCGGCTGCCGCGCCGGCTGCCGCCACCAAACCCGCCGCTTGACGGCAAAAGGAACCTGATGCGCAAGTATTTCATTACCGGTCTGCTGATTCTCGTACCGCTGGCGATCACCGCCTGGGTGCTGAACCTGGTCATCAGTACGCTGGACCAGTCGCTGTTACTGGTGCCGGAACGCTGGCAGCCGCGCACGTTTATCGGTTTTGATATCCCGGGCCTGGGCACGATTTTGACGTTCATTATCGTGCTGCTGACCGGCTTGCTGACCAATAACCTGGTTGGCAATTACGTGGTGCGCATGTGGGAAAAGCTGTTGCACCGGATTCCGGTGGTCAGCTCGCTGTATGGCAGCGTCAAGCAAGTGTCGGACACCTTGTTTTCATCGTCCGGCAATGCCTTCCGCAAAGCCGTGCTGATTCCGTATCCGCACCAGGATTCCCGCACCATTGGTTTCCTGACCGGCGTGCCGGGCGGTGACGTGAAGAATCACCTGGAGGGCGAGTACGTCAGTGTGTACGTACCGACCACGCCGAACCCGACCTCGGGATTTTTCCTGATGCTGGCAAAAAAAGATGTTATCGAGCTCGACATGAGCGTCGATGCCGCCCTGAAGTACATCGTCTCCATGGGCGTGGTTGCGCCTGAATGAAACTAAATAACCTGAACTGAGAAATAACATGTCTATGCGCACTCATTACTGCGGCCTCACCACTGAAGCCCTGCTCGGCCAAACCGTCAGCCTGTGCGGCTGGGTACACCGTCGCCGCGATCACGGCGGCGTGATCTTCATCGACTTGCGCGATCGCGAAGGCCTGGTTCAGGTGGTCTGCAATCCAGAGCAGGCCGAAGTGTTCAAAGTCGCTGAATCGGTCCGTAACGAATACTGCCTGCGCGTGACCGGCCTGGTCAAAGACCGCCTGACGGGCACCGTCAACGCCAACCTGAAATCGGGCAAGATCGAAGTGGTCGCCTCGCAAGTCGAAGTGCTGAACGCCTCGGTTGCCGTGCCATTCCAGCTGGACGACGACAACCTGTCGGAAACCACCCGCCTGACGCACCGCGTGCTGGACCTGCGCCGTCCGCAAATGCAGAACAACCTGCGCCTGCGTTACAAAGTCACGATGGAAGTGCGCAAGTACCTGGACGACCTGGGCTTTATCGACATCGAAACCCCAACGCTGACCAAGTCGACCCCGGAAGGCGCGCGCGACTACCTGGTGCCATCGCGTGTTAACGCCGGCAACTTCTTCGCGCTGCCGCAATCGCCACAGCTGTTCAAGCAGCTGCTGATGGTGGCCAACTTCGACCGCTACTACCAGATCACCAAGTGCTTCCGCGACGAAGACTTGCGCGCCGACCGCCAGCCTGAATTCACCCAGATCGACTGCGAAACGTCGTTCCTGAACGAACAGGAAATCCGTGACCTGTTCGAAGACATGATCCGCAAAGTGTTCAAGAACACCATGTCGGTCGACCTGCCGAACCCGTTCCCGGTGATGGACTTCGCCGAAGCCATGGGCAGCTACGGTTCGGACAAGCCGGACATGCGCGTCAAGCTGAACTTCACCGAACTGACCGACGTCGTCAAGGATGTGGAATTCAAGATCTTCAACAGCGCCGCCAACATGAAAAACGGCCGCGTGGTCGGCATGCGTGTACCGAAGGGTGCATCGATGCCACGTTCCGAAATCGACGCGTACACCCAGTTCGTCGCGATTTACGGCGCCAAGGGCCTGGCGTACATCAAGGTCAACGAGAAAGCCAAAGGCCGTGACGGCCTGCAGTCGCCGATCGTCAAGTCGATCGACGACGCCACGCTGGCCCGTATCCTGGAACTGACCGGTGCCGAAGACGGCGACCTGATCTTCTTCGGCGCCGACAAGGCCAAGGTGGTCAACGATGCGATCGGCGCGCTGCGCGTGAAGATCGGCCACTCCGAGTTCGGCAAGGCCAACGGCCTGTTCGACGACGTCTGGGCGCCGCTGTGGGTGGTGGACTTCCCGATGTTCGAATATGACGAGGAAGACGACCGCTGGACCGCAACCCACCACCCGTTCACCGCGCCGAAAGATGGCCACGAAGACATGCTGGAAACCAATCCAGGCGCCTGCATTGCCAAGGCTTACGACATGGTCTTGAACGGCTGGGAACTGGGTGGTGGCTCGATCCGTATCCACCGCGAAGAAGTGCAGTCGAAAGTGTTCCGCGCACTGAAGATCGACGCCGACGAAGCCCGCCTGAAGTTCGGCTTCCTGCTGGACGCGCTGCAATACGGCGCGCCGCCGCACGGTGGCCTGGCCTTCGGCCTGGACCGTATCGTGACCCTGATGACCAAGTCCGATTCGATCCGCGACGTGATCGCCTTCCCGAAAACCCAGCGCGCCCAGTGCCTGCTGACCCAGGCGCCGTCGGAAGTGGATGAGAAGCAGCTCAAAGAGTTGCATATCCGTCTGCGCGCGACCGAGCCGAAAGTGGCTGGTTAATCAGTCGTACTATGGAAAAGGCGCTGCGGCGCCTTTTCTTTTGCCTGCCTTTCGCCCCACTGCATGACGAGCCCTTATAAAATCCCCGAATCCGTACTGGTCGTGATCCACACGGCCGACCTGCAAGTGCTGCTGATCGAGCGCGCCGACAAGCAGGGTTATTGGCAATCCGTGACCGGCTCGCTTGATGCGCCGGACGAACCGATCTTGACCACCGCCGCCCGTGAGCTGTTTGAAGAAACCGGCATCGTGGCCGATGGAAAAACCATCGTGCTGCGCGACTGGGGCCTGTCGAACGTTTACGAAATTTATCCGGTGTGGCGGCACCGTTATGCGCCCGGCGTGACGCAGAACACCGAGCACGTGTTTTCGGTCGAAGTACCGCGTGATATTGCCATCGCTCTGAGCCCGCGCGAGCATGTGAGCCACATGTGGTTGCCGTACCTGGAAGCGGCGGATAAATGTTTTTCGCCGTCGAATGCGGAGGCGCTGTTGTTATTGCCGCGGCAGGTGGCTGCGGCCGGATAATCCCTGCGAGCGTGGAACTTAGCGTTCCGGGCAGGCGCCGCGGTTATCGCTTCGTCAACATCGGTGACGACGTCACGCCCTCATAGACCGCGCCCAGCGGCAGGTTGGTGCCGCAATCGCTGACGTGAGTCAGGTACAACGTGCTGTCGATGCCGCTCGCGTTAGCGGCGCTGCCGAGTTGTACTAAATTAAGTTGCGTGCGCTTGGCTATCGTCTGGTGTACCAGATCGATGAAGGCGTCATCACGGTATTGGTGCGGTCAGTCGGCAAGCGCGACAGAAGCGCTGCAACGCCATCCTCGCGCCCACTCCTTCAACGCTTGTTCAAATCCGCTTCCACCACATCAACCAAGTTCTGCGTACTCCATTCCAGTGCACGCACGACGATGGCTGGCTTATAGAATTCGCCGTTGCCGCGCGGCCGGTTGATGTAGACCTTGGTCGGGATGATCACCCTGGCGCGTCCCGAGTCCAGCTTTTGCGAGCGCACTTCCATGTAAGTGGAGTCGGCGGAACTCGGAGCGCCGATCAGTCTGGTATTCGGGAAGCGCGTGAAATAGTCCAGCGCATCGAGGCAGGCGCTGGCGCACTGGCCAGGCACCACCACGTACAGCGGACGAGTGAAGGGCGCCGGGTCACCGTCCACGTCCGCTTCCGGGTTGGGCGGCACGCGATTGTGCTGGTTCTCGATGGCCCAGATCTCGCCGCGTTGACGTGCGGCTTGCAGGTTTTCCAGGTTGCGCCGGGCCCATTGTTCAATTTCAGCCTGGCCTTCGTTCTTGAACCTGTCCACCAGTGAGGCAAAGTATTGCGTGTTGTCCGGCGAGGCGCGATACCAGGTTTCGGTCCGGGCGAAATAAGCGGACAGGCGGCGCGCCACGCGTGCTTCTCCCCACAGGGCGCTGCTGAAATTCAAACTCCACACGGAAGAACCACCATGGTTGTGACGCAAGTCCACCACCAGCGCGCGCGCGGAAAGCAGGCGCTGGCGGTTGGCCTTCATGTCGTCGAACATGGCTTGATAGGCTGCGCGCTCTTGCTCTTTGGGCTTGAAGGTCGGCAGTGCAGCCCATACCAGGCCCGGACGCGGTTCGGTCAACCCGATGGGAAGCTTGTCGCCGTTGTAGCTGGTAGTGAACCATTCGCGGCCTTGCTCGGTGAGGGGAGACCATTGCAGCGCCAACTCACTTTCCTTGCCGGCCTGCTCGAAACGGCAGCGCTGGGGCGGCGTGACAAATGGATTGCCCCAGTCCATGAACAACCTGCGGGCGTTATCCCACCACATGCCATCTTCATCTTCGCGGCCCTCGAATGCGAACACATTCGAGATCACCAGATCGCGGACCGGCACGCCATCGCAGGACACGACGCGTGCGCCTTTGGCTGGCGCGTTGCCTGCCGTGCCATAGACATAGAGCGCATCGCCGCGCCAGACGGTGACGAAGCCGGGCCAGCGCCATGCATCGACATCGTCCGGCAAGCTTGGGACCATGCCGGCATGGCCATCCTTGATGCGCGCATTGAAGGCCATGATCGCTGCCTTATAGCCGGGCGCATCGTTGACCTTGGCGGCATATTCCAGCCCCAGCTTGCGTGCCGCCGCCAGGTTGCCGGTAAAGCCAGGATTGGCGCGGTCATATTGGCCGGGATGGTTTTCCTGTGTGATGCGGTAGCCTGCTTCGATGTCTTCAGCGGTGGCTTGACGCCATTGTTCCGGGGTGCCGGGCAGCGCAGTTGCCGAGGCCAGGTACGGGGTGGCGGCGAAGGCCGTGAGGAAGAGATATTTTTTCATGGCCGGATTTTAATGAAATGGTCCGGCCTGAAAACACACCAATTGTCACAGCGGCAACTTTAATGGTGACACATTGGCGCCGCCAAGACATCAATACATCATGCCAACCGTCGCGGTAACGCCATCATCGCGCCCCGCACCCACTCCCGCATCGGCGCAGTGATCCACCCCGGATCGGTCAGCCCCGGCTCCCTGGCCAGCGCTTCCCGGATCTTGGCCTGTGTCGCCGGGTTGTCGCCCGCGAACGAGCGGAACAGCTCAAACCATTGCCGCGCCAACGCCTGCCCCTGCGGTGAGTCTGGCGCATGGCCTTCATCGATCGCCAGCCGCACGCGGGCAATCAGCGGCGGCCATTCCTGCGCGCGCTTGCCGATATTGGCGCGCACGAACGCATATTCATCGTCATCGAGGTAACGGCGGTAAATCGCCAGCTTGCCTTCGTGCGACGCGTCGATGATGAATTGCAGGATGTCGGCCGTGACACCGGACTGTTGCCGCACTTCCGGGTTGTGCTCGTGCAGCGTGTTGAGGCGGGCAAACAGCACCGGGTTGGCGCCGGTATCGTGCACGCTTTTCGCCATCCAGTGGCGCGCCAGAATTTGCGCTTCCGCATCTTGTGGCGTGGCGCCGCGATCCATCAGCGCCTGGACCGACGCCACCAGCGCCTTCCATTCCGGCACGGCCACTGCCGCGTTGGTATACAGGGGCAATTGCTGCAATTCTTCCGGGGTGAAGTACTTGTCGTACATGTTCATCCTCTCCAAAGTTGTTAGCCAGTCGGCCAGGCTTGGTTCCTGTCCCTGGGCCAGCGCACCATGCAGCCGCTGTAAGCGGTCGCGCAACACGCCGGCCTGCTCGATTTCGCGCGTCAGCATGGCAATCTGCTGCGCCACCACCGACTGCAGCGACAGGTCCGGCCTGGACAGATAGGTTCCGACATCGGCCAGCGCCAGGCCGAAACTGCGCAGCGCCTGGATCTGGTGCAGCCGGGCGACATCCGCATCGCTGTACAGCCGGTAACCGGCATCGGAACGCGCCGAAGGGGTCAACAAACCAATCGCGTCATAGTGGTGCAGCGCGCGTACCGTCAAGCCGGTCCGGCGGGCCAGTTCCCCAATTTTTAACGCCATTGGTTTTCCTTATCCTTCAAACGTGGGACCATCGTCGAGCCTGACGTTACGTCAGGGTCAAGCGATTCAAAATTAATGCCTTTGGTTTCCCGGCGCTTACTTGTAATCATGCTCAGTCGAACGCCAGACGACTTCCCCGGTTTCGACGCAGAGCACACAAACTTCCTGTTCAGCGGGAATACAGATTCAATACGAAAGTGCATGGCAACCTCCTTATACGCTATCGACCTTCACAGGGTGAGCGCTGCTGTTACTCCGCCAATAGTGACGCTGTGCTGGGTTTGCCACACCAACTCGGGCGGCGCTCGTGACAGATGGCAGATTTTTGTATTTAATCCGTAGAATGAGGAAGAATTAGGTTTCGGCGTTGATGTCGGGGCGTCGGATTTTCATCTACCTACAAGACCGTCGCCATGAACAAGAAGCTTTCCTCCCCGCTAGACCCGGCAGCACTGCTGGACGTATTCTGGAAGCATTATCCGAGCGTGCTGCTGACGCCGGAATGCCTTTTTGATAACGCCAACGAGCAGTTTCTGCAATTGTTCGGATATTCCCTGCCACAATTGCGGGGACAACAGCTGTCCGATATCTTGCTGGCAACGGAGACCGAGCGTGTTGCCGCGAACAACTTGCGTAGTCGTCTGATTGAAGGCGAGGTGCAGCAGTCCGATTTTCGTTGCGTGGCGCGCGATGGCCGCGTGATCTGGCTGAACGTGCGCTTGATGCCGGTGCCCGGTGAGGATGGCAAAATTCAAACGATCTTCGGGATGCTGGTCGATATTACCGCATCCCGTAGCGCGCAGCTCGAACTGGCCAGCTTGCGTGAGTCGATTGACCGCTCGCAGGCGGTGGTCGAGTTCGACATGCAGGGGCGCCTGCTTCAGGCCAATCCGAATTTCCTTGCTTTGATGGGGTACAGCAGCGAGGAAATCGTCGGCCAGCATCACCGCATGTTTTGCCTGTCCGACTATGCCCATTCGCTGGACTACGCGTATTTTTGGGAGCGCCTGCGCCGCGGCGAGTTTGTCTCTGGCGAATTCCTCCGGATTGGCCAGGGCGGGCGCGATGTCTGGATCCAGGCCAGCTATAACCCGATCCTGGACCCGGAGGGGCAGCCGGTCAAGGTCGTCAAGTTTGCCTATGATATTACCGCGCAAAAGTTGCTCAATGCCGAGGCCGTCAGCAAAACCAGCGCGATGTCGCGCTCGCAGGCGGTCATCGAGTTCGATATGGAAGGCCGGGTGGTGGCCGCCAACGATAAATTCCTGCGCACCATGGGCTATACCGCCAAGGAAGTCATGGGCCAGCATCACAGCATGTTTTGCGCGCCCGATTATGTGCAATCGGCCGATTACCGCAATTTATGGGCCGATTTAAATGCGGGAACCTATGCCAGCGGGCGCTTTGAGCGCTTTGCCAAGCATGGCGCATCAGTATGGATTGAAGCCACCTACAACCCGATCTTTGACTTGCATAACAAACCATTCAAGGTCTGCAAGTTTGCCATGGACGTCACGCCGGTGGTGCAACTGCGCGATCGCCTGCATGAAAAAGTCCGTGCGATTTCAACCGATCTGGACGACCTGGCACGTTCCATCGATGCCATCGACCACAGCTCGCAGTGCACGGAGGAGATCGCCAAGCAGACGCTGGCGGCGGCCAACCAGGGCGCTGCCGTGCTGGCGCGTGCGCGTGATGCGATTGGCGCGGTCCAGCGCTCGTCGGCCGATATCAACGACATCATCAATACCATCGGCGACATCGCCAACCAGACCCATTTGCTGGCATTTAACGCGGCCATCGAAGCCGCGCGTGCCGGTGAGCATGGCCAGGGCTTTTCCGTGGTGGCCGATGAAGTGCGCAAGCTGGCCGAGAAATCGGCCACGGCGGCGCGCGAAATCGCTCACCTGGTCGGCGATACCGTCAAACGCGTCGAGGAAGGCAGCCGCCTGAGCGTGGAGGCGGAGCAGACCTTTGCGATGATTTTGTCGTCGGTGCAGGAAACCAGCAGCGCAGTCGCCACGATCCATAGCGCAACACACGAACAGGCGGCGGCCACCACGCGGGTGTCCAGTCTGCTGAGCCAGCTGGATGCAGATTCGCAGAGCAGCCAGGCCAAATGACGACGGCCGTCACCGTGGCCGTGGCACGGCTCGGTCCCTTCCACATCGGGATCGACGTGGCGTGTCTTGGCGGCGCGCTGCACGCCAAGACGGCGTTGCAGCCGTTGGCGACTCGCCAGGGCGCACTGGCCGGGCTGGCGGCCACGCCCCAGGGCTTGCTGCCGGTGGTCGATTTGCGGCGCTGGCTGCCGATCGGCGACGCCACTGTGGTGGATGGCGCTGCTGCGGCGATTCTGGTCTTGCAATGCGACGGGCGGCGCGTCGCATTGCAAGTCGACGCGCTGGCCGGGCTGGTCGTGTTGGCGCCTGGCAGCATTGAACGGCGACACCAGAATCATGATCCGGAAGAACTGTTCGAGGCGTCGGCACTGGTCGGCGCCCTCGGACGGATTGATTTACTGGAGCCTGAGCGCTTGATGAATCTGGCGGCGTTGTGGGCCAAAGGCGTACCGGCTGCGCAGGCACAGGAGCAGGGCGCCACGGCGGCGGCGCTAGCGGCCAACGGTCCGCTGTGCGCGCTGGTGCAGGCGGCCGGCATGTGGCTGGCGATTCCGGTTGGCTGTGCCGGCGAGTTGCTGCCGTTACCAGCGCTGGAGCGTAGCCTGCCCGGCACCGGCCCGTCCCGCGGACTGGCGCGCTGGCGCGGTAGGCCGGTCGCCATGCTGGCGCCGCAACGCATGCTGGGCGCGGGCGCGGCCGCCGACGCCACGCCGGAGCCCTGGGCCATGCTGCTGACGCACGGGCCATTGGCGTTAATGCTGCCGGTGCAAGCGTTCGCCGGACTGGTGGCGATCCCGGCGACGGTGGCCGACAGCGGCGGCGCGCCATGGCTGTCGCAGTGCTGGATTGACGCGCAGCAGCGGCAGGTGCATGTGCTCGATGCATTGGCGTTGCTACAGCAATTGCCGGAAGCGGGGTTGTCACAACAGGATGCGACTGGCCGTACCGAGTCCGCCGCCAGCGCCAGCGCGTATATCGTGTTCGAAAGTGACCGCCGCTATGCACTGGCGCTCGATCAGGTGCAAGCGGTGCTGCATGGCGCGCCGGCGCTGGCTGACAAGGATGTGTTCGAATGGCGCGGCCGGCAGTTGCCGCTGCTCGATAGCGCGATGGTCAACGGCACGCCGTCGCCGGTGGTGATGGTGCTGGGGCAGGGGGAGGGACTGCATGCGCGTGTTGTGCGACAGCTGCTGACGCTGGTGCCGGCCCATACCGGCCGTTTGTATCCGATACCGGGTGAACCGGGGCAGCAGATGTTGACGCTGACGCTGGCGCAGCCGCAGGTCAGTTACCGCGTGTGGCAGGCGCCGGTGCCGGGCGGCTCGGCCGCCTGACGTTACGTCAGGGGCCAGTGACGGTCCTCGTTGTCGGTTCTGTGCCGCACCCAACTCACCCCCGCACGATATCCCCGCAGCAAGCAAGCTGTTGGGGTTAGAATCGGCTCATGAAGATTCGAGTCGCCACCTACAATATCCACAAGGGTATGTCATACCGCAGCCATCCGCGGGTCCACGCACTCAAGCAAGCGATCGGTCAGTTCGACGCTGATGTCGTGTTTTTGCAGGAAGTACAGGGCAAGCATGACCGGATTGCGGAAAAATTTGGCAATGAGGCGAATGGCCACCGGCATTGGCCCAACACGGCCCAGCACGAATTCTTTGCCGGCGACGAGCGCCATTCGGTCTACGGCATGAACGCGATCTACGACCATGGCCACCACGGCAATGCGCTGCTCAGCAACTACCCCATCGCGCATTGGACCAATACCGATATTTCCGACCACAAGTACGAAGCGCGCGGCATCCTGCACTGCATTATTGAAACGCCGCAGCAGCCGGTGCATTGCTACGTCGTGCACCTGGGGCTGTTCGAAGGCAGCCGCGCGCGGCAGACGCAGTCGCTGATCGACGCGGTGCGGGAAACCGCGCCCGGCAACGCCCCTGTCATCATTGCCGGCGACTTCAACGACTGGCGCAATAGCCTCAGCGATACCTTGCGCGAGGCGCTGGGCGTGGTGGAAGTGTTCGATGAGATTGGTTCCCATCCATCATTGAGTGACCTGGTACGCACCATGGCGCGGCGCCAGGCCGCTGTTCGTCCCGCGCGCACGTTCCCGGCAGCCTTGCCTTTCTTCCGGTTGGACCGCATCTATGTCCGTGGCTTCCAGGTGGAGGCAGCGCAAGTGTTGCACGGCGCCGCCTGGGCTAAACTGTCGGACCACTCGCCGATTGTGGCGACTCTCCAACTCACCTGAATCACCTGAAGGACCATGCGGTCGGTCAACTTTATCGCTGATAACGAAGTCAAGCTCTTGCACTGTGGCACGGATTACTTCCCGGCATTACGAGAAGCGATCGATGCGGCCCAGTACGAGGTGTATTTCGAAACCTACATTTTTGCGGGTGACGAAACCGGGCAATCCGTGTTGGCTGCGTTGAAACTTGCCGCTGCGCGCGGCGTGGTGGTGCGCGTCATTACCGACTGGTATGGCACCGGCCACGGCCAGGTCACGCGCATGGATGCGCAATTGCGGGAGGCGGGTGTCGAGCACCGGATTTTCAATCCGTGGTTCAGGCGCGGCTTTACCCGTACCCACCGCAAGATTTGCGTGGTGGACCGGCAAATCGCCTTTGTCGGCGGCATCAACATCAACGACGACATGTTTTGCGACTACGATCACAGCATCGGTCTGTCGGCGCCGCGCTGGGATTTCGCGGTGGCGGTGCAGGGGCCGCTGGTGGCGGCGATCCACAAGGAAGCGCAGACACAGTGGCGCCGACTGGGCAGGATGAGCATCATCAAGCGCATCGGCCTGCTCAATGAAATGCGCAAGGTGAACAAGATTGCCCGTGAAAGCACAGTGCAGGCCGGTTTTGTCGTGCGTGACAACTGGCGTAACCGCGCCACCATCCAGAAAGCGTATTTGCAGGCGCTGGGCCGGGCCCGCAAGAGCGTGCTGATCGCCAACCCGTATTTCGCCCCGGGCCGCAAGTTCCGCCGTGCGCTGGCGACGGCGGCACAGCGCGGCGTGGACGTGGTGCTGTTGATCGGCGTGGGCGAAATCTGGCTGCAGGATGCCGTGGCCCACTCGTTTTATCCAAAATTGCTGGCCGCCGGCGTCAAAGTGGTCGAGTACCACAAGACCCAACTGCACGCGAAAGTGGCCGTGATTGACGATGACTGGGCCACGGTCGGCTCCAGCAACGTCGATGGTCTGAGCCTGTTCTTGAACCAGGAAGCCAACGTCGTCATCAAGGATGCGGCGTTTGCGCAAAGCCTGCGCCGCCATATCGAGGACGCGATTGCCGACGGTGTGGTGATCCACGAGCACGAATATGCGCACGTGGGCCGCTTCCGGCGCATCGGCTATGAAATCGCGTTCATCATGTACAAGTTGTTAATGCGAATTTTTGCTGCAGAGAAATATGCTTAAAGAAAACGTCCGGATCGATAAGTGGCTGTGGGCCGCGCGCTTTTTTAAAACCCGTTCGCTGGCCATCGACGCCATCGAAGCCGGCCGCGTCAAAGTCGGCGGCGACCGCATCAAGCCGGCCCGCATCGTCCACCTCGGTGATAAGTTGTCGATCGACAATGGCTCTGATCAATGGGAGGTGTTGGTGCTGGGCATTTCCGACCAGCGCCAGGGCGCGCCCATCGCGCGCCTGCTGTATGAGGAAAGCCAGGACAGCATCGCCCGCCGCGCGACGGAGCAGGAGCGCCGCAAGCTGTTCCAGGACCCGGGCGCCGACTATAAGGGCCGTCCGACCAAGCGTGACCGCCGCCTGCGTGGTGGCCTGTTCGACGAGTGACGGCCGCTTGCTTGTGTCAACTGCGCAACAGCCATTTCGTCACATTTTCCCGCGACTGGCCCGGTGCTAGTATGGACGCCGCTGCTCTCGTCAGAGGTCGGCACCCACGACAGACAGCGGGGAGGCAAAGTTGACGACATCATCGTTACATGCGGTATAGACAAGTAGCGCCATCCCCGGTGCCCTGCGGTCCGCGCCGCCGGTGCCCGGCAATCCGCGCGCAGCGGCCTGCTGCGATGCACCAATAGAGAGCGGTCTCTAACAATCCCCTTTGACTTTTATCATCTGGTGGATAATAGTACGAGCGTTCGCAATTCTTTTCACACGAAGGAAATCCAAGTGATGGAAAATAAGATTTTTCTGACTTGGTGAAAACTTTGAGTGGCAACTATTAATACTTCGATCAAATTTATGCGCAAGGGTGAATTGACTCGCGCAGCCATCCTGGACACGGCACTGGAACTGGCCAGCCGGGATGGTCTGGAAGGCCTCACGATTGGCTTGCTCGCGGACAAGATGAACATGAGCAAGTCAGGGGTGTTTGCGCACTTCGGTTCGCGTGAAGACTTGCAGCTGGAAGTCTTGAAACTGTATCACCACCGTTTCGAGCAGGAAGTGTTCTTCCCCAGCATCAAGGAAGCGCGTGGTTTGCCCCGCTTGCGTGCGATGTTTGCGCGCTGGATCTCCCGCGTCAGCGAAGAGATCGCATCGGGCTGCATCTACATCAGCGGCGCCGTCGAATATGACGACCGTCCCGGACCGATCCGGGAAGAGCTGGTGGCGATGGTGTCGGCCTGGCAGGGGGCGCTGCTGCGTTGCGTGAAGCAGGCGGTTGAGACCGGTGACCTGAAACAGGAAACCGATCCGCACCAGCTGGTGTACGAGATGTACGGCCTGATCCTGGCGGTCCATCACGATGCCCGCTTGTTGCGCACGCCCGGCGCCGTGGAGCGTGCGAAAGTAGGCTTTGAGCGTTTGATCGAGAATTACCGGAATCCGTAGCCGCCAGTAGTCATGCATTAGGCAGTACCGGCGGCTGCACGGCGGCTGTGGGCGAACCGCAGTCAGCTTTCATTTACATTGTTATACGCCATCAGGAGAGATCATGGGTCAATACGTCGCACCAATCCGGGATATGCAGTTCGTGCTGCACGAGTTCTTGAAGGTTGAAGAGCAACTGAAAGAACTGCCAGCCCACGCTGAAACCGATGCCGACATCATCAACCAGGTGCTGGAAGAAGGCGGCAAGTTCACTTCCGAAGTGCTGTTCCCGTTGAACCACTCGGGCGACCGCGAAGGCTGCACGCACGACGCGGCGGCCAAGACCGTGACCACTCCAAAAGGCTTTAAAGAAGCCTACAAGCAATACGTTGAAGGCGGCTGGGCCGCACTGGCCTGCGATCCGGCATACGGCGGCCAGGGCTTGCCACTGGTGCTGAACAACTCGTTCTACGAAATGCTGAACTCGGCCAACCAGGCATGGACCATGTATCCAGGCCTGTCGCACGGCGCCTACGAGTGCCTGAAAGAACACGGCACCGACGAACAAAAACGCCTGTACCTGCCGAAACTGGTATCCGGCGAATGGACCGGCACCATGTGCCTGACCGAACCGCACTGCGGCACCGACCTGGGCATGCTGCGCTCGAAAGCGATCCCGAACGCCGATGGTTCGTGGGACATCACCGGCGCCAAGATCTTCATCTCGGCCGGCGAACACGACATGTCGGAAAACATCGTGCACCTGGTGTTGGCCCGCGTGCCGGACGCACCGGAAGGCTCGAAAGGCATCTCGCTGTTCCTGGTGCCGAAATTCCTGCCGACCGCCGACGGCCAAGTCGGTGAGCGCAATCCGATCTTCTGCGGCGCGATCGAAGAAAAAATGGGCATCCACGGCAACTCGACTTGCCAGATGAACCTGGACGGCGCCAAGGGCTGGATCATCGGCCAGCCGAACAAAGGTTTGAACGCCATGTTCGTGTTCATGAACGCGGCCCGCCTGGGCGTGGGCATGCAGTCGCTGGGCCTGACCGAAGTGGCGTATCAGAACGCCCTGGTCTACGCCAAGGACCGCCTGCAAATGCGCAGTCTGTCCGGCGTGAAAAACCCGGACGGCCCGGCCGACCCGATCATCGTGCACCCGGACGTGCGCCGCATGCTGCTGACCGCCAAAGCCTACGCTGAAGGCGGCCGTGCCTTCACCTCGTACGTGGCGTTGCAGATCGACAAGGAACTGCACCACCCGGACGAAGAAGTGCGCAAGGAAGCCGCCGACGAAGTCGCGCTGCTGACCCCGATCATCAAGGCTTTCATTACCGACAACGGCTGGATCGCCACCTCGGAAGCGATGCAAGTGTACGGCGGCCACGGCTACATCTCCGAGTGGGGCATGGAGCAATACGTGCGCGACGCCCGTATCAACCTGATCTACGAAGGCACCAACACCGTGCAGGCGCTGGACCTGCTGGGCCGCAAGATCTTGATGGACAACGGCGCCAAGCTGCGCAAGTTCGGCGAAAAAATCCGCGCCTTCGTGGAAGAAAACGGCACCGATGAAGCGATGTCCGAATTCGTCACCCCGCTGGGCGACCTGGGCGAAAAAGTCGGCAAGCTGACCATGGAAATCGGCATGAAAGCCTTCCAGAACCAGGACGAAGTGGGCGCGGCCGCCGTGCCATACCTGCGCGTCGTCGGTCACCTGGTGTACAGCTACTTCTTCGCGCAAATGGCGAAGATCGCGCTGGCCAAACAAGATTCCGGCGACAACTTCTACAAAGCCAAGCTGGCCACGGCGCGCTTCTACTTCGGCCGCCTGTATCCTGAAACCGCGACCCAGATTCGCCTGGCGCGCTCGGGCGCTGCCAACCTGATGGCGCTGGAAGCCGACCTGTTCTAACGATTGACTGGCGCCGCATACCGCAGGTGTGAGCGGGTATCCGGCGCCCCCCACCAAGGAAAAACATGAGCAACTTCAACGTGAAAAAAGTAGCCGTGCTGGGCGCCGGCGTGATGGGTGCGCAGATTGCCGCCCACTGCGTCAACGCCAAAGTACCGGTGGTTCTGTTCGACCTGCCAGGCAAAGAAGGCACGCCAAAGAACGGCATCGTGCTGCGCGCGATTGAAAACCTGAAAAAACTGTCGCCAGCGCCGTTCGGCGACAAGGCGGACGCGGAACTGATCCAGGTCGCCAACTACGAAGACAACCTGGAACTGCTGGCCGGCTGCGACATCATCATTGAAGCCATCGCCGAGCGCATGGACTGGAAGCACGACCTGTACAAGAAGGTCGCGCCGCACATCGCGCCAAACGCGATCTTCGCCTCGAACACCTCGGGCCTGTCGATCAACAAGCTGGCCGAAGGCTTTGACGACGAACTGAAAGCGCGCTTCTGCGGCGTCCACTTCTTCAACCCACCGCGCTACATGCACCTGGTGGAACTGATCCCGACCACTTCCACCAAACCGGAAATCCTGGATCAGCTGGAAACCTTCATGACCTCGACCCTGGGTAAAGGTGTCGTGCGCGCGAAAGATACGCCAAACTTCATCGCCAACCGCGTTGGCGTGTTCGGCATCCTGGCGATCATCCACGAAGCCGAGAAATTCGGCCTGTCGGTGGACGTGGTCGACGACCTGACCGGCGCCAAGCTGGGCCGCGCCAAGTCCGGTACCTTCCGTACCGCCGACGTGGTTGGTCTGGACACCATGGGTCACGTGATCAAGACCATGGAAGACAACCTGCCGAACGACCCGTTCTTCGGCATCTACAAAACCCCTGAAGTGCTGTCCGGCCTGGTGGCCAAGGGCGCGCTGGGCCAGAAATCCGGCGCCGGCTTCTACAAAAAAGTGGGCAAGGACATCCTGCGCCTGGACGCCGCCACCGGTGAATACGTGGCCGGCGGCAAAAAAGCCGACGACATCATCGCCCGCATCCTGAAAGAAAAGGATCCGGTCAAGAAGATGAAAGCGCTGCGCGACTCGACCAACCCGCAAGGCCAGTTCCTGTGGGCGATCTTCCGCGACGCCTTCCACTACATCGCGATCCACCTGGAATCGATCGCCGACAACGCGCGCGACATCGACTTCGCGATGCGCTGGGGCTTCGGCTGGAACGTCGGTCCATTCGAAACCTGGCAAGCCTCCGGCTGGAGCCAGGTGGCGCAGTGGGTCAAGGAAGACATCGAAGCAGGTAAAGCGCTGTGCAATGCACCGCTGCCGGCATGGGTGTTCGAAGGCCAAGTGGGCGAGCAGGGCGTGCATAGCGCTGATGGTTCGTACTCGCCGGCCACCAATTCGTTCGCACCGCGCTCGTCGCTGTCGGTCTATGAGCGCCAGCAGTTCCGCGCACCGGTCTTCGGCGCCAATGCGGCGGACCCGAAAACCTTTGGTACCACCGTGTTTGAGGACGAATCGGTCCGCCTGTGGCATTCCGGCGACGACGTTCTGGTGGTCTCGCTGAAAACCAAGATGCACGTGATTGGCCCAGGCGTGGTCGCCGGCCTGAAGCTGGCCTTGGCGGAAGCCGAGAAAAACTTCAAAGGCGTGGTGATCTGGAATACCGACGCGGCTGAAGGCGGCGCGTTCTCGGCCGGCGCCGACCTGCAATCGGCCCTGCCAGCGTTTATGCAAGGCGGCGCCAAAGCCGTCGATCCGATCATCAAGGAGCTGCAAGACACCTTCCAGGCCATGAAGTACTCCAACGTGCCGGTAGTGGCGGCGGTGGCGGGCCTGGCACTGGGCGGCGGCTGCGAAATGATGCTGCACGCTTCCAAGCGCGTGGCCTCGATCGAGTCATACATCGGTCTGGTGGAAGTGGGCGTGGGCCTGATTCCTGCCGGTGGCGGTCTGAAAGAAGCGGCGGTGCGCGCAGCGACACAAGCCAAAGGTAACGACATCCTGCAATTCCTGAAAACCGGCTTCACCAACGCGGCCACCGCGAACGTGTCGAAATCGGCCCTGGAAGCGAAGGCCATGGGTTACCTGAAAGAAGACGATGTGATCGTGTTCAACCCGTACGAACTGCTGCACGTGGCGAAAGTCACCGCGCGTTCGATGTTCGATGCCGGCTACCGCGCACCGATCCAGCGTCCTGTGAGCGTGACCGGCCGTTACGGCTGGGCCACCATCAAAGGCCAACTGGTCAACATGCGCGACGGCGGCTTCATCTCCGCCCACGACTTCAAGCTGGGCGACATGATCGCGCAGATCGTGTCGGGCGGCGACATCGACCAGGGCAGTGTGGTGAGCGAACAGTGGTTGCTGGATATGGAACGCAAGGCCTTCCTGGAATTGCTGAACCATCCAAAAACCCAGGAACGCATCATGGGCATGCTGCAAACCGGCAAGCCGGTGCGCAACTAATCGGAACCCGGCAACCGCCTCATGTCCTTCTTGTCATTGGCCTTCAAGGTCTTGTTGAAAGTGAAACCGAGCATGGTGTACGAACGTATCAAGCAGCACATGATGGAAACCCTGCCGCTGGTGCGCACGCTCGGTATCTGTATCGACAGTATCGGCCCCGGCACCGCGGAGGTGTCGATGCCGGACGATGGCAAGCTGCACAACCACCTGGGCACGCCGCACGCCGGCGCCTTGTTCACGCTGGCCGAAACCGCCTCCGGCGCGGCCATGGCGGGTGGTTTTGCCGAGCTGATCATGGGCCTGCGCCCGGTCGCCAAGGAATCCCGCATCCAGTACCAGAAAGTGGCCAAGGGCGCGACGCGCGCCTCGGGCCGCGTGCCGGGCGACCTGGCCGCGCTGAAAGCGCAACTGGCCGCCGATGGCAAGATCGCCTTCCCGGTCGAAGTCGATATCTTCGACGAGCACGGCACGCTGGCGGCACAGGTACAAGTGGACTGGTATCTCTCGGCAAAGCGCTGAATGAGTCGGTTAATGAGTCGGTTAATGATCGATCACAAAATTCTCGAAAGCACAAAATGAGCAAACAACTCCAAGACGCATACATCGTCGCAGCGACCCGCACCCCGATCGGCAAGGCGCCACGCGGCATGTTCAGCAAGACCCGCCCGGACGACCTGCTGGTCGCCGCCATCAAAGGCGCGATGGCTGCGGTACCGGGCCTGGACCCGGCCCTGATCGTTGACGCGATCATCGGCTGCTCGTTCCCGGAAGCGGAACAGGGCTTCAACATCGCCCGTAACTCGGTGGTGCTGGCCGGCTTGCCCAACACCGTGGGCGGCGTGACCATCAACCGTTACTGCGCCTCGGGCATCACCGCCCTGGCGATGGCGGCTGACCGCATCCGCGTCGGCGAAGCCGACGTGATGATCGCCGGCGGCGTGGAATCGATGTCGATGGTGCCGATGATGGGCCACCACCCATCGAT
>JAIENA010000212.1 GCA_019751755.1 Burkholderiaceae bacterium
CAGGCCAGCGCAATGGCAAACGGCCAGGCAAGCTCAGCGGACAGGACCAGGATATCTGGCATTGTTCCCTCCTAGCAAAAAAACTGCGTGCACTGTAATTGATTAAAAGCAATCGTGGCGCACCGTTGATTCATGGGCGATTGTACAATCGCTGCCAATTGCATTCATCGTGAAGGGAACATCATGCTACAGCTGTTGAACGAACACGCCTGTTTCGGCGGGGTCCAGCGCTTTTACCAGACCGACAGCGCGGCCATCGGCTTGCCGATGCGCTTTGCCGCCTTCATTCCGCCGCATGCGGAAGGCGCGCGCCTGCCGGTGCTGTTTTACCTGGCCGGCCTGACCTGCACCGAAGAGACCTTTGTCACCAAGGCCGGCGCGCAGCGCATGGCCGCGGAACTGGGCATGATTCTGGTGGCGCCCGATACCAGCCCGCGCGGCGCCGGTGTGGCCGGTGAAACCGATGCCTGGGATTTCGGCGTCGGCGCCGGCTTTTATATTGATGCGCAACAGGCGCCATGGGACCGGCACTACCGGATGTACAGCCACATCCTGGAATTGCGTGAACTGGTGGTGCGCGAACTGCCCGCCGACGCCGGGCGCATCGGCATCTTCGGCCATTCAATGGGGGGGCATGGCGCGTTGACGATCGCGCTGAAACGGCCGGACCTGTTCCGCTCGGTGTCCGCCTTTGCGCCGATTGCCGCGCCATCGCGCTGCCCGTGGGGCCGCAAGGCGTTCAGCGGCTACCTGGGGACCGATGAAAGCACCTGGCGCCAGCATGACGCCAGCGCGCTGATGGCGTCACTGCAAACGCCATTCCCGCACGGGATCCTGATCGACCAGGGCCTGGGCGACAAATTCCTCGCCGAGCAGCTGCATCCGGAAGCGTTTGAGGCAGCCTGCAGCGCCGCCGCGCAGCCGCTGCAATTGCGGCGGCATGCGGGCTATGACCACGGCTACTATTTTATTGCCACCTTCATGGAAGAGCACTTGCGCTTCCATGCGCACAACCTGGGGCTGGCAGCGTAGTCAAAAAAAAGGCGGCAGGTAGACACCCTGCCGCCTTTTCATCCTAAAGTCTGGACTTTATTTGTGCAGCACCCGGCGGATGGTTTCCGCCAGGTCTTCCGCCACGAATTTGGCCACATAGGCATCGGCGCCAACGCCACGAACGTGGTCTTCGTTGGTTTTGCCGGACAGTGACGAGTGGATCACCACTGGAATCTTGGAGAAACGCACATCCTGCTTGACCAGGCGGGTCAAGGTGAAGCCATCCATTTCCGGCATTTCCAGGTCGGTCAGGATCAGCGCGACGCGCTCATCGACGCTGATGCCCTCGGCTTTGCAGCCTTCGGCGATGTGATTGAGCTTGTCCCACGCTTCCTTGCCGGACTTGGTCATCGCATACGGCGCGCCCATCGCGTTCAAGCCTTGCTCGATCAGGCTGCGCGCGACCACGGAGTCGTCGGCGGCCAGAATGATGCTGCCGGGTTTGAGCAACAGTTTCGGGCCGATGGTGTCCGGATCGACGTCCTTGCCTTCGGTCGGGATCATCTTGCGCAAGATGGTTTCCACGTCCAGCACCTGTGCCAGGCGGGTGTTGTTGACATCGCCATCGAGGCGCGCAATCGACGTCACCATGCCGCCGGCCGTGCTGCCTTCGGCCGACAACACCTGGCCCCAGTCAAGGCGGACGATTTCATCCACGGACTCCACGGCGAACGCTTGTGTGGTGCGGGCAAACTCCGTCACCAGCATGATGTTCAAGCCGGTCTTCGGGGTCACGCCGACAATCGCCGGCAAGTCCATCACGGAAATAATCTGGCCACGCAAGTTGACCACGCCCAGCATATGGGCCGATGATCCCGCCACGGCGGTGACTTCCGGCATGGCAACGATTTCGCGGATCTTGAAAACGTTAATGCCATACAGCTCCGAATGGCTGCCATTGGCGTCGCAGCCCAAGCGGAACAGCAGCAGTTCAAACTTGTTGGAATTGGTTAAGTTACTACGTTCGTCAATTTCTTGTTGAACTGAATTCATGGGTGATTTTCTCCGTCGCGACTGTCAGATGCTGATATCAACTGGACTCCAGTATAACGAGATTGCCTTGCATTACGGAACATTTCAGCTCTGACGCCCTGGGTGAGAAGCGCGCGCACAACACCCGCATGCCTGAAACGCAAAAAAGGCAGCCATAAAGGCTGCCTTTTTGTAAATTCTGGAGCGGGAGAAGAGTCTCGAACTCTCGACCTCAACCTTGGCAAGGTTGCGCTCTACCAACTGAGCTACTCCCGCTTGGGAGGCCGTATTATGCCAGCGCCGAAAAAAAATTACCAGAGCAAATTGATAGTCACCCGGGCAAGTAGCGGCGAGGCAAGCTTGCGGCCTTTATAATGCAAGCTTCTTCCCCTCTCGCATAACCTTGGAATGGATGCAATCGAAACAGTCCTGGCGATGTTGCTGGCCGTGGTGGCCAGCGCTTACCTGGTGCGACTGCTGCCGGTCGGCGTGCCGCTGCCGCTGGTGCAAATCGGCCTGGGTTTCCTGATCGCCGCCTTTTCCTCCCATGGCATTGCGCTCGACCCGGAATTCTTTTTCCTGCTGTTCCTGCCGCCGCTGCTATTCCTCGACGGTTGGCGCATTCCCAAGACCGGGCTGTTGCGCGACAAGGCCGTGATCCTGGAACTGGCGCTGGGCCTGGTGATTTTTACGGTGCTGGGCGCCGGCTTGCTGATCCATTTGCTAATCCCCGCCATGCCGCTGCCGGTCGCCTTTGCGCTGGCCGCCATCGTCTCGCCGACCGATCCGGTCGCGGTGTCAGCGATTGCCGCGCGCACGCCGATTCCGAAGCGCCTGATGCATATCCTCGAAGGTGAATCGCTGTTGAACGACGCCAGCGGCCTGGTGTGCTTCCGCTTTGCCGTGCTGGCCGCCACCACCGGCACGTTTTCGCTGTCGTCCGCGACGCTGACCTTCGTCTGGCTGGTGGTGGGCGGCATTTGCATGGGCGTCACCGTCACGGCCGGCATCACCTGGTTGCAGCGCTGGCTGACCCGGCACTTTGGCGAACCAGCCGGCTCGCCGATCCTGGTCAATTTGCTGATGCCGTTCGGCGCCTACCTGGCGGCCGAACATGTGCACGCGTCAGGCATCCTGGCGGCGGTGGCGGCCGGCATTGCCATGAGCTACGTGGAATTGAGCGGCCATGCCCACGCGGCCACCCGCATCCAGCGCTCCGCCGTGTGGGATACCGTGCAGTTTTCACTGAACGGCGTGATGTTCGTGCTGCTGGGCGAACAACTGCCCCATATTCTCAAAGGCGCGCGCGCCTCGCTGGAAGACGTCGGCCACGTCAATCCGTGGTGGCTGGTGCTATATGCGTTTTCCATCAGCATCGGTTTGATGACGCTGCGCTTCATCTGGGTCTGGGCCACCCTGCGCCTGACCCTGTACAAGAAAACCCGTTCCGGCGAAGCGGCGGAACGGCCGCACTGGCGCCTGCTGCTGGCCACCTCGCTGGCCGGCGTGCGCGGCGCCATCACGCTGGCCGGTGTCATGACCTTGCCGCTGGTGCTGCCCAATGGACAGGAATTCCCGGCCCGCGACTTGACGATCTTCCTGGCCAGCGCCGTGATCCTGATTTCGCTGGCCGCCGCCAGCATCGGCTTGCCGCGCCTGTTGCGTGGCATGGAATTTCCTGAAGAACCATTCCACCAGCAGGAAGAAGACCGGGCCCGCGAAGTGGCGGCCAACGCGGCGATTGCCGCCATCGAGCGGGCGCAAATCGACCTGATGTCGACCAGCATCGAGCCGGACTTGTATCCGCAGGCGGCCAGCCGCGTCATCGCGCTTTATAAACACCGGCTGGAAGAGCATGCCGAGCAGGATGAGGGCCGGCGTTACCGCAAGATGGACCACGCGGAAAAAGAATTGCGGGTGGCGGCGCTGGCGGCCGAGCGCAAGGCGATTTACAACCTGGCGCGCCATGGCCACATTTCCGATGACATTTCGCGCAAGCTGGTGCGCGAAGTCGATTTGTCGGAAGCGCGCTTCCGCTGACCGGCCGGGGCCACCGACATGCACCACCGCCGCACCGCTTATGCCGTCCTGGCCGCGTGGCTGCTGTTCTGGGCCCTGATGATCGTCACGGCGGTGTTCGACATGCTGCGCGACGGCGAGTCGGGCTGGTGGAAGCCGGTGCTGTGGGAAAGCTCGTCGGCCCTGACCGCCACCGCGCTGCTGCTGTTACAGCGCCGCGCCACCCGCCAGTACGACCATTTGCTGGACCAGCCATGGCGCTGGTTCGGCCGCCAGTTGCTGTGGGCGCCGGTGTACTGGGCCACCTTCGTGCCGATCGCGTTTGCCATGCGCCATGGCGTGTATGCGCTGGCGGGCGACACCTACCGGCACGGCGGCTGGGCCCAAACCTTCCTGTATGAAGACATCAAGATCACGGTCTTCTTCGGCATCTTTGTCGTGATCCAGTTCGGCCTGCTGTCCTACCGCGCGCTGATGGAAGAAAAGCTGCGCGCCGAGCAGGCGGCCGCCCTGTTGCGCCAGGCGCAATTGCAGCAATTGACGCGGCAAATGCAGCCGCACTTCCTGTTCAATGCGCTCAATACGATTTCGTCACTGATCCACACCGACGCCGACCGCGCCGACGCCCTGCTGCTGCGCCTGTCCGACATGCTGCGCGCCACCCTCGACCATGGCGAGCGCCAGCAGGTGCCGCTGGCTGACGAACTGCGCCTGTTGCGCGGTTATGCGCAATTGATGGGCGAGCGCTTTGCCGACCGCGTACACATCGCCTGGCATGTCGATGACACGGCGCTGGCATGCGCGGTGCCGCCGATGAGCATGCAGCCCTTGCTGGAAAATGTGTTCAAGCACACGGTGGAACAGCGCCGCCAGCCGGTGCGCATTACGGTGGCGGCCTTGCGCGATGGCGCGGAACTGGTGCTGCGCATTGAGGATGACTGCGGGCGCCTGGCCGCCGACAGCGAGGTATCGGCGGCAGCTCAGGCCCCGGCTGCCGCTGCGCCTGCGACGGGGACGGGGACGGCTGCGGCTGCGGCATCGGCGTCCGGGTCGGCGCAGAGTGGCGGCGTCGGTTTGCGCAACCTGCGCCGGCGCCTGGTCGCCCTGCATGGCGACGCCGCCTCGTTACGCTTGCTGCAACTGGCGCCGGCCGGCGTGCGGGCGGAAATGCGATTGCCATGCGGGTGCTGATTGTCGATGATGAGCGTCCCGCGCGGGACAAGCTGCGCCGCCTGCTGGCGCGGGAGGCCGGCATCGCCGCCATCGAGGAAGCGCGCGACGGCGTGGAAGCGCTGCAACGGGTGGCCAGCTTTGCACCCGACGTGCTGTTCCTCGATATCCAGATGCCCGAAGTGAGCGGCATCGACGTGGCGGCGTCACTGCCCCCATCCGCGCCGCTGGTGGTGTTTGTCACGGCCTACGATGACTATGCGGTGCGCGCGTTCGATGCGTGCGCCGTCGATTACCTGTTGAAACCCTACGACAGTGAACGCTTGCAGCGCGCGCTCCAGCGGGTGCGGGAACGTCTGCTGCTGCGCACGCCAGCCGCGCCGCAGCCCGGCGCCGCAGCGCTGGCCGGCCAGCCGGTGCGGCAATTGCTGGTCACGCAGCGCGGCGTCACGCAGATCGTCCGCACCGAACAGATCGCGTGGCTGGAAACCGCCGATAACTACGTGCTGCTGCACACCCCGTCCGGCAGCCCGCTGCTGCGCCAAACCCTGTCCGGCCTCTTGGCAACGCTGGGCCCGGCATTTATCCGCTGCCACCGGCGTGCCGCCGTGCGCCTGGCCTGCGTGACCAGCATGGCGGTCGACGACAAAGGCGATGGAGAACTGATCCTGGCCGACGGCATGCGCGCACCGCTGAGCCGCCAGCACCGTGCCGCCATCGCGGCGGCGCTGCGGCGTTAAGACCATCCGCCGCCCGCTCTTACCGGGCGCCGGCCACTGCCGGTGGCGCGTCCGTTGCCAGCCATTTCGCCGGCGCGGCCTGATAAGTCATGCTGCGCCATTCCGACCAGAGGCCGATATCGTAGCCGCTGGCCAGCGTCACGGCGATCATATCGAGCCGCTGCGCGTCGGGATAGGCTTGCAGCGCGACCCGCGCCGCGCGGCGCGCCAGCACCAGCGGATCCGGCTCCCTTGGGCTCGCCATCACCAGGTTAATTGACAGCACCCTGGACTGGCGGGACGCACCCAAACTGGTCGACTGTACGATGCCGACGTGACGTACGCCAGGCAACGCCTGTACACGGGTTTGGGCGGCCAACAGCGGCCCCATCAGACGCGCCACGCTGGCCAGCTTCATCATCACCAAGGGACCGCTCAGCGACAGCAGCACAATGCCGGCAACGATCCAGCGGTGCCCCCGCCACCATGGCGGCATCACCGGCAACCGGCCATGGGCATCGGCGCGGAGACGGATCACCACCGTGCCACAAAACCGGTCAGCCAGCGAGCGGCGCACCGGCCTGTCAAACATCAGCAGATAACCATTGGTGGCGCCCAGCCCGAAAATCAGCAACGACAGGGCGGCGGACGCCAGTAAATTGTCCGGGGCCAGCGGCAATGGCGCCTGGTTCAGGAAAAACGGAATCGCCCACACCAGCGTGCGCCCCGCCACCACGGCGGGGCGCAGCCGGCCACCGGCCACATCGCGCACGGCAAGGTCGAGCAAGGCCTTGCCCGGCGTTTGTCCTCGCCCGCCGCGACTTTCCAACGATACAAAATAGGCCAGCGCCAACCCCAGTCCCACCAGCCGCCCCCATCCACCCAGCGCTTGCAGCGCGTCCGCGAACAGCGTCCCCAATACGGCGCCCACCAGCGCCAGCAGCGTCATATCGATCGCAAAGGCGGCGGTGCGGCGCCAGAAACCAGCCCATGCGGGGGGATGCTCCGCCGCCACGGCGGCAACGCCATCCGCCACGGCCGGCTGCGGCTGCGCCAGGCGACGCTCAATCTCCGCCACCCGCTCGGGATAGCGCTGGCGGTCAATCCGCGTCAGGACTTGGCGCAGTTGGTCGTGGGTATATTCTGAAAAATCGGGATGTTCCATCAAAGCGGCCTTAGTTGCAAGATTCGCAAGGATTACAGAATCATCAGGCAAACGCAAGCGTCGACTGTCCGCCACGATTTTCCGGATCACCCCATCCCGCCCCCGTTTCACCCCATTTCCCTCGCCACCATCGGCAACGCCCGGCAACATGAATCTATTCATCATTTCACCCTACATTGACCATGTCCCCTGCCCCGCAACGCCTGTATTTCCTCGACTGGATTCGGATTGCCGCCTTTTTCCTGCTGGTGCTATACCACACTGGCATGTATTACGTGAACTGGGACTGGCACGTCAAAAGCCCGCATGCCAGCGACACCATCGAAGCGTTCATGATGCTGTCGTCGCCGTGGCGCATGTGCCTCCTGTTCCTAGTGTCCGGCGTGGCCGCCGCATTCCTGCTGAACAAGGCCGGCGCAGGCCAATTCGTGCGCCAGCGCAGTGTTCGCCTGCTAGTGCCGCTGGTGTTCGGCATGTTCGTCATCGTGCCGCCGCAGCCATATTTCGAAGTGGTCGAAAAAGTCGCGTACCAAGGCAGCTACCTGGACTTCATGAAGCTGTATGTGCAGGCCGATCACGGCTTTTGCCGGGGCACCGATTGCCTGGCTTTGCCGACCTGGAACCACCTGTGGTTCCTGCCGTACCTGTGGCTGTATTGCCTGCTGCTGGGCGCGCTGGTGGCCGCGCTGGGACAGGCGCGCTGGCAACAACTCGGCACTGCCACCGCCGGGTTCCTGTCCGGCTGGAAGCTGGTGCTGTTGCCGGTCGCGGTGCTGGCGGCCGGCCGCCTGGCGCTGCTGACGCCCTACCCGCACACCCACAACCTGGTGCTGGACTGGCACAACCACGCCACCTATTTCCCGGTCTTCGTGCTGGGGGCGCTGGTGGCGGCCCAGGGCGCGTTCTGGCAACGCATGGAGCAGCTGCGCTTTGGCGCGCTGGCCACCGCGCTGGGCGGCTGGGCCTTCCTGATGTCGTACTACGCGATCACCGAACACATGCCGCCGGAACAACTAAGCCTGTGGCGCGACGGGCAGCGCGTACTGTATGCGCTGGTGCAGTGGAGCGCGATCCTGGCGGTGTGCGGCTTTGGCCACCGCCACCTGCAATTCGACAGCGCCAAGCGGCGCTACCTGACGCAAGCCGTGTTCCCCGTGTATATCGTGCACCAGACGCTGATCATCGTGTTCTCCCAACTGATCAAGCCGGCCCACCATGGGCCGGTACTGGAAGCGGTCTTGCTGTTCGTGATGACGTTGACGGCCAGCTTCGGGATCGTTGAGGTGGTGCGGCGGGTGCCGCTGCTGCGGCCCTTGTTTGGATTGGGTCGGGATGCGCAACCGGCGCGGGTGGCGCCGGTGAACCAGGACACGACGACCAAGGCGGCCGCAGCTTAACGCAGCAAGCTCAGTTCAGCGACTTGCGCGAGCGCTTGGCCCGATACATTTCGGCATCGGCCAGCGCAAACGCTTCATGCAAATCAAAGCCCGGCTTGCGCATCGCCATGCCGGTCGATGCCTTCACATCCTGCAGCGCCATCTTCGCTTGCAGCCGTTGCAGCAGCGCCTGCGCATCGTAGTAATCGCACTCGACCAGCAGCATGGCGAATTCATCGCCGCCCAGCCGGGCGATCACGTCGGAACTGCGCGTCACCGAAGCGATCGCCTGGGATGCGCGCACCAGCAGCGCATCGCCCGCGCCGTGGCCCCGTGTATCGTTGGTGAGCTTGAGTTCATCGAGGTCGATCGACACCACGCAGGCCGGATGGCCATAGCGGGCGCAGCGCTCTTCTTCTCGCGACAGCAGCATGCTCCAGCCACGCCGGTTGACCAGCCCCGTCAACTCGTCGCGCGTGGCTTCCAGTTCGGCGCGCTCGGCGCGGCGGCGCGCATCGGCGGCGGCCAGCTCCGCGTTCAGCAGGCTGCTCAGCATGTCGACCATCAGTTGCAGCATCGGCTGCTCTTTGACGATCTCGGCGGGCTGTGGCTTGGGATCGATGGCACACAGCGTACCGAACAGTGAGCCGTCGGCGCGCCGCAGCGGCAAGCCGACATAGGCACCGATCTCGACTTGCTGTCCGATCGCCGCCGCCGCGTAGGCCGCCACCGCGCGCGCATCCGGCGCCACGTTCGGGCCCTCGCCCCGCACCATGCGCGAACAAAAGGAATCGGTCCAGCGGAACACCTGGCCCGGCTTGACGCCATAACCATGGTCATTGGTTGACAGAACGATCCAGTCATCGCCCTCCGTGCGGGTCACCATCCACAACTGGAATCCAAGGCGCTCATGCAAGAATTCCATGCACGCTTTGGAGGCGCTGGCAAAATCATTGATCATGACGGAGCACCTTTCCTCATCTGATAGGTCAGAAATTATGCACCGCTATTTAACAAAAGTAAGCAGGTGCTTGGTGGGGCCGGGCAACAACGGCGTGGCCTTGCCACTGACCCAGTCACTGTGGCCAGCGAGGAAATACGGCGACAGCGGATGGCCGCTCTGGCCGCCCGGCATATTGAAAATGCCCCGCTCTTCATGGCCCGGCGTCACCACCAGCCGTTCGGACTGGCCGAATTTCGCTCCCGTCACGCGCGGCATGTGACTGTCGCCGGGGACCGGATCGGCCGGCGCCGACAACCAGTGGCGCAGCGCCGGCACGGCGTTGGCAATCGGGTGCACGATGTTTTGCTGGTTGCGCGCCCCCCACGTGGCGTCGGACAATTTTTTCCCATCCTTCGTCAATTCCGCCACCGCCCGGTCCAGCGCGGCCAGTTGCAACGCGTTCCAGCTGGCGTATTGCGGCGGCAGCCAGCCGGCCGGCTGCTCATCGAGCAGGCGCGCCACCACGGCCGGCCAGCGGCTTGATGCCGCCACCATGTCGGATTTTTCGAGCAGCTTGGCCAGTTCCACGTTGGCGCCGCCATACAGGTTTTCATACAGCGACCACATATACGTGCGGGCAATGCGGTAGCCGACCGAATCCACGCTGGCCCGCCCGCTCCAGCTGTTTTCCAGCAAGGCTTTCGCTTGCTGGCGTTGCGGATGGCCGGCAATGGCCGGCCCATCGAGCAGCGCCAGCGCGCGGTCGCGCCAGGTCGCCATGAACAGCGCGCGGTCGTCGAGCGCCACGCTGTAGACGCCTTGCTCATCGGTTTTCGCACCGAGCGCCGCCACACTGTCACGCACCTGGCGCGCGCGGGCGCCCAGGTCGAAGCCACCATCGCCCAGCACATCGGCGCCGGCCCCTTGCAACTGGCGGCTGTTGGCGGTGCTGATCTGGCCACTGGCCGGATTACGTACTTGCGGATAGGCGGCCGGCGCCAGCAAACCCTGCCAGCCGGCCTGCGCAGTGGCGGCCGTCAGCGGGAACGAGGCGGCATGGCCCGGCTGCGCGCGTTTCGGCAGCGCGCCGGCAATGGTCCAGCCAATTTGACCGGCACTGTCACCCGCCACGAAGTTTTGCGCGGGAATGCCCATGGTGGCGGCAATCGCCAGCGCGTCATCGAGCGTATTGGCCCCTTCGAGCTTGATGCCGTTGAAATTGACCGCGCCCGGCATATGCGCGACCCAGTGCAGCGCATAGCTACGGCTGGCCGCGCCGGCGCCGACCTGGCGCACCGGGCCGAGCGAGGTCTCCATGACCTTGAAGGGCTCGGCGGGCGCGCCTTTGACGAGAATAGGTTCGTCATGCACCACCGGCTTTTCCCAGCCCGACGGCGTGCGGACTTCACCGGGACGTGACGCGTCGGTGTCCAGCGCCACCAGGTCGAGGAAATCGCCATAGCTATTGGTGAAGCTCCACGCCACGTGACCGTTGCTGCCGACGATCATCATCGGCGTACCCGGCAAGGTGACGCCCACCACGCGGCGCGAATCGGCCTGGTGCGGCACCATCAGCACCGCGCGGTACCAGATGTGCGGCAATTGCAGTCCCAGGTGCATGTCATCGGACACGATGGCGCCGCCATCCTTGCTGCGGCTGCCCGCCACGGCCCAATTATTGCTGCCGACCATGCCGGACCATTCCGCGCCACCGGTCTGGGCCATGCCGTACAGTTCCCCCGTCCCGGACTGGGCGATGGCGTGGCTGGCGCCGGGCCGCGCCGTGTCATATGCCAGGCGCTTGCTGTCGGGCGCACCGGGCTTGCCCCACCATGCCGGGGCCTGGGGCGGAAATGGCGCCGGCGTGACGGCCATGCCGGCCATATCAGGTGATGCATCGGGTGCCGCATCGAGCGGCGTGTCCCAGCCGGTCGCTGGCGGCAGCAGCACCGCCAATTGTTCCGGCGTGGTGTTGTCCTTGACCCAGCCGCGCGCCAATTCCCGCGCTTCCTGCGCGCCCTGCAAATCAAAGAACATGGCCCAACCCACCAGCAGCGAATCGGCCGCGCTCCAGGGCTTGGGCGCCATCCCCACCAGCGCATATTCGAATGGGCGGGCGCCCAGGTGGTTGAGGCCATCATTGACGCCCGCGACGTAGCGCTCGAGCAGTGCGCGGTCGGCGGCCGGCATGGTTTCCAGCATTTGCTGTGCGCGGGCGCGGAAGCGGTGCAGCCGGTGTGCCTGATCGAGCGGCAGCGCCTTCGGGCCAAACAGTTCAGCCAACTCACCGGCGGCGGAACGGCGCAGCAAATCCATCTGGAAGTAGCGCTCCTGGGCGTGCACAAAACCGGTGGCGTAAGCAATGTCGTTGCGGTTGCCGCCGGTGATGGTGGGCACCCCCTGGCCATCGCGGGCGATCGACACGTCGGCTGCCAGACCGGGCACCGTGCGCCGCCCATCGAGTTGCGCCAGACTGCCGCGCAGGAAGAACCACAGTGCCAGTGCCGCCAGCGCAATCAACCCCAGCAAACCCAGCACAATGCGCTTGATCCACGTTCCCCGTCCCGCCTTTTGCATACCATCCCTCGTGATCGTTATTCCACAGGGAATATTGCCAGAAGTCCAATCTCAATGGGGCGCCAATTTTGTAACCGGGCGCCAACACGCGACACCCGCGCTGTTTTCAATTACACGCGCTTTCCTGTTACAGTGGCCACATCGCCACCGGTCCATCTCGCCATGCTCTCTGCCCCCGCTCCGGACAACGAAGCCGAACGCCTTGCCGCCCTGTATGCGCTGCTGATCCTCGACACACCGCGCGAGGAACGGTTCGACCGTATCGTGGCATTTGCCACATCTGAATTCGATGTGCCGATCGCGCTGATCTCGCTGATCGACGGCGAGCGCCAGTGGTTCAAGTCCAATGTCGGCATGCCGATGTGCGAAACCGGCCGCGACGTCTCGTTCTGTGGCCACGCCATTCTGCGCGACGACATCATGGTGATCCCCGATGCCGCCGACGACATCCGGTTTGCCGACAACCCGATGGTGACGGGCAGCCCGCATATCCGTTTTTATGCCGGCGCGCCGCTGCTCACGCCACAAGGCCATGCACTGGGGACGCTGTGCATCATCGACACCAAACCGCGCCAGCTGGACGAGATTGAACTGGCCATCCTGTCGACGCTGCGCGGCCTGGTCATGCAAGAGTTGCAGTCACCGAAAGGAGACACCGATGCCAGAGCGCAAGCCGGAGGATAAGCACGTGCTGCTGGTGGAGCCGCAAGCGATGTTGCGGCGGACCGTGGCGCTGACCGCCAGGTCACTGGGCATGGCGCAGATCCATGAGGCGGCCAGCATCGCGCTGGCGCGGCAAATCCTGCGCCAGCGCCCCTTCGACGGCGCCATCATCGCGGTCGATGACGGCGCCACCGTGCATGACCTGGGTTTGCTCGACCAGGTGCGCAGCGGCGAATCGGCCTCGTCGCCGCAGATGCCGATTGCCGTCATGACGGACAACTGCACCGGCGAGCAACTGATACAACTGAAGCAACGGCACGTCGCGCGGGTGATCGTCAAGCCGTTCCGCGCCAAGATTTTATTGGAAGCGCTGGCGTCGCTGGCGCAGCAAAAATCGGACTAAATCCGCTCCGCCCTACGGGTTCCAGGTCCCGGTCCGCAGTGCCGCCGGCGACATGCCGTCGGCCGGCATGCTCCAGCGCAGCCCCAGCGCCCGCCGCCGCGACACGACTTTGCGCGGCATAAACCGCCAATACCGCTGCGCCCCTTGCAGCGCCCGCCCCGGCAGGCTGTCCAGCAATTGCACGTCACCGGTCATCTGCAGCAAATCGCCGCTGTCGACATCGACGAACACCAGTCCGGCGCGGGGATTGACGACAAAGTTACCCAGCGTATTGAAAAACAGGTTGCCGGCAAATTCCGGCACCGTCAGCGCGCCGTCGTTACCGACGCGCACAAACCCGGGCCGTCCGCCCCGATGCGACACATCGACTTGCCGCTGCCCGTCAGGCAAGTCCGCATACGACGCCACATAGAAAGCATCGGCCTGCATCACCAGACGCGTGGCCGCGTCATCGAGCGTTGCCAGCCATTGCGCGGGCGCCGGCGCACTGTTCGTTAATTGAAAATCGCGCAGTTGGATGTATTGCGGGCAGTTGCCGAACGATTGCTGCACATCGATCCGCGCCACTCCGTCAAGCCCGCGCCGCATTACCCCATTCATGCGGTTGCGGCGGCGCGTATGCAATTCCATGCCCAGCAAGCCAACGGCGGCGCCATCGGCCAGCCCCGCGTCGGCCGGATCATCCGGCACCGGCGGCAAGTGCAACGCCAGCGTTTGCGGATCGGGGGATTGCATAAAGCCCGGCGCGCCGCTGCGCAGCGTGGCCCACACATCCCCGCCGCCATCGACCGCGCCCAGCACGGCAAACGGCAACTGGGCAAAGAACGCGCGGTGCTGGTCCGGCATGTAAGAGCGCACCACCTTGCGCCCCACGCTGTCCATCCGCTCCGCCACGCCTTCAACACGCTGCATCGCCACTTCGCCGGCATGCCATGGCGCAGGCGGCTCATGCTCGGGCGCCGCCATCGCCGGGACCGTGGTTGGCGCCGGGATGCACACCGCCGCGCGCCCGGATGCGCCTTCCCACGCCACGTCGCTGCTGACGGTGCTGACGGCGCTGTTGACGTCGCTATTGACGGTCCCGTTCATGGCCGTCTCCCTATGCCGCCAGGCCGACCGGCGACACCACCATCGGCACGAAGCCCGGCAGCGCTTCGATCCGCGCCAGCCAAGCCTGCACGTTGAGATACGCCGACAAATCCACGTTGCCTTCCGGCGCACGGGCAATATAGCTGTACAGCGCCACATCGGCGATGGTCGGGTGGTCGGTGTCGAGCTCGGCGACCCAGGGCCGGCTGCTGAGCGCCGCATCGATCAGCGACAGGATGCGGTGGGCGCGGGCGATCATGTCCGTGGTGTCGACCTCACGGCCAAACAGTTGCACCACGCGGGCGGCGGCCGGTCCAAAAGCGATTTCGCCCGCCGCCACCGACAGCCAGCGCTGCACGCGCGCCTCCGCCAGCGCCCCTTGCGGCAACCAATCGGTGCGCCCTTCGCGGCGCGCCAGGTAGACCAGGATGGCATTCGAGTCCGGCACGATGACGCCATCATCATCGAGCACCGGCAACTGGCCGAAGCTGTTCAGGCCAAGGAACTCCGGCGTCTTGTGTTCGCCCTTGAGCAAATCCACCGTAATCAATTCATGCTGTAAACCCAGCAGCGACAGCAACAGGCGGACGCGGTGCACGTGACCGGACAGGGGGTGGTGGTAGAGTTTCATGGGTCATTTCCTTGGTGGTTGGACAATGACGCCAGTGTGGATTATTCCGCCGCTCTTTAGAATAAGCACCGGCGGCAATTCACCATTCCACCCAGTGAAATAATTCTATCTCGCCGGATGCAGGCCGTGCAGCGCGTCTTGCAGCGGCGCATTGTCGAGCGGCTGGCCCCAGCCATTGCCATGCACCAGTTGCGGCAACGGCAGGCGCGCGCGCCAGCCCTTGGCGGCCAGTTCGGGCTGGCTTAAAAATTCACTGACATAGCCGACGCACAGGTAGGCCACCGGATACACGTGGTCCGGCAAGTTCAGCGTGGCCGCCAGTTCCTGCTGGTCCAGGATGCTGACCCAGCCCACGCCAATACCCTCCGCGCGCGCCGCCAGCCACAGGTTTTGCACCGCCAGGCAGGTGCTGAACAAATCCATTTCCATCACGGAATTGCGGCCCAATACATGCGGTCCGCCCCGGCTGCGGTCGCAGGTGATGCACAGGTTGAGCGGACTTTCCAGGATGCCTTCAAGTTTGAGGCGCTTGTACAGTGCGGCCTGGTCACCCGCATAATTATCCAGCGCTTTTTGGTTTTCCCGTTCAAAGATCGCATGGACCTGGCGGCGCACCGGCACGCTGTCGATGACAATGAAATCCCATGGCTGCATAAAGCCGACCGACGGCGCGTGATGCGCCGCTTGCAGCAGGCGCGCCAGCACGTCGGGCGGCACCGGGTCGGGCAGGAATTGCGAGCGCACATCGCGGCGTTCGCGGATCGCGCGGTACAAACCGTCGCGTTCGGCGTCGGTGAAAGCGTCAGGGGCGGCAGTCATCATGAGGATCGGGTGGTGGCGGCAAAGCGCGCAAGGCGAGCAAGGGCGGCATTATGCCGCATGCGGCGCGATGCCGGGGCGCCAGCCTGGTGAGCGCCACCGTCCAGCGGCATTACGCCGTATGCAAGCGCTTATGCATGCTGCGCAGCGACAGCCAGACCCCGCCCAGCACCAGCGGCACTGCGAACCCGATCACCACGTCCGGGTTGCCGATCAGGCCAGCCGCCTTGATGGCCTTGGTGGAATAGCCGATCAGGCCCACCACATAATACGAAATCGCCGCCACCGACAAGCCCTCGACCGCCTGCTGCAAGCGCAATTGCTGGGCGGCGCGGCGGTTCATCGATTGCAGGATCTTGCGGTTTTGCTGTTCCTGAATGATGCCCACGCGGGTGCGCAGCAAGTCATTGGTGTTGGCCACCCGGCGCGCCAGCGCCTCTTGCCGCGCCGCCACCGCTTCACAGGTGTTCATGGCCGGCGTCAGGCGGCGGTCCATGAATTCGGCCACGTTGGGGATGCCTTCGATACGGGTTTCGCGCAATTCATCGATACGCGCGTGCACCAGGCGGAAATATGCTTTCGAGGCGGAAAAGCGGTAACTGGTTTCGAGCGACAGTTTTTCAATGCGCGCCGCCAGCCGGGTAATTTCGCCCAACAGCTTTTGCTCCATCGCGCCATCGCCCATGCCGTCCTCGATTTGCGCGGCGTCGGTCTGCACCATGGCGCCCGCCAAGGTCACCAACTCGCCTTCGATCGCATTCAACGCCGGCGCGGCCTGCTGCGCCTGGGGCAGGCCCAGCAGCGCGAACATGCGGTAGGTTTCAATTTCGAGCACCCGCTGCACCAGCCGCCCGGCCTGCTGCGCGCGCATGCCGACGTCGCGGATCACGAAGCGGGAAAAGCCGTCCGACTGGATCGCAAAGTCGGTGTACACCTCGCCGCCCTGCATCACCTGGCTGCCGGCGATCGTATTGCCCTCGAAAATGCGCTGCACGCTGTCCATGTCGGCACCGCCGCGCGCCAGCGCCACGTGCGCCGCCACCATCAGGCGGCCTTTCAGGGACAGCAGCCATTCCTGCGGCAAGTGCGTCACCGGCATGTGCTCGAAGGCTTCTTCGATCGCATATTCCAGGTCCGGGCGCAGCGCGAAGGTGTAGGTGGAAAACTCGGTGTGGCATTCCCACTTCAGGCGGAAGCGACCAAAATCGTGATAAAAATACTTGGCTTCATCGGCCGGCGCCGACACGCCGAAGTGCTGGCACAGCGCATTCAAGGTCTTGTGATGGCTGTGGCCATTGGGCGCGCCGGCGCCCAGGTCCGGATTGCGGTAGATCGCGAAATGCGACAGCAGCTCCGGCGCATCGAGCTTCATGAAGGGACGGGAGTGGATTTCCGCGGCAAGCGGCACGCGCATGGCGTGGTTCAGGCTCGAATAAACAATGGTCATGGGCGGCGAGATTAGTAAATTTCCTTTGCGGCGTTGCGGACGGCGCGCAAAAGCAGGTCGGCGCCGGGCGACAATAAGTGGTCTTGCTGGCGAATCAAGCCAAAAGCGTCCATTTTAAATGGCAGCTCCACCGGCAGGATGCGCAGGATACTGAGCGATTCATAGTAGCGCGCCACCTCGACCGGCATCACATGCAGCGAATCGGTCAGGTGCAGCAGCGGCGTCACCACCAGCATGTCGGTGGTGTCGACCACGTTGCTGGGCGGTTCCAGGCTGGCGCGGCGGAACATCATGTCGAAACGGTGGCGCATGATGGAGCCGGGTGGCGGCAAGATCCACGGCTGGGCCGCGATATCGGCCAGCGTCAAGTCGGTGCGTTGCTGCAGCGGGTGGGCCGGACGCGCCACCGCGCAGGCCGGTTCTTCCGTCAACTCCTCGTAGATCAGCCCTTCCGACCCTTCTTTTTCCAGAATCCGGCCGATCATGAAGTCGAGGTTGCCATGCTGCAGCATCCCCATCAGCACGTTCGATGGCTGCACGTGCACGCCGATACGCAGCAACGGTGCCTGTTGCTTGACCTTGGCGATCGCTTGCGGCAGCAAGGCCATGGCCGGTGTCATGATGACGCCCACTTCGACCTGGCCGACCAGACCGGCCTTCAGCGCCAGCACGTCGTCATGCGCCAGCGACAAGCTGGTCAACGCCATGCGCGCATGGCGGATCATGGTCTCGCCGTAGATAGTCGGTTCCATGCCGCGCGGCAGCCGGTCAAACAGCCGCACATCGAGCATTTCCTCAAGGTCCTTGATTTGCTTGGAGGCCGCCGGCTGCGTCATATGCAGCGCTTCCGCGGCGCGGTGGATATTGCGGTGCTCGTCCAGTGCAATCAATAACAGCAACTGGCGAGTTTTCAGCCTGGCGCGCAGGAACCAGTTCGGGTTGAGGGTATCCATGAGGAGATAATATCATTGCCGATATCAATCCTGCACGATATCGGCAATCTCGATATCACCCTTGACAGCCAGGGGTGGGATTGGCGGCCGGACCTTCGGCCGTTTGCGGGATAAAGCGGATGGTGCCGTCGGGGTTGTAATGCAATTCCTCGACCGCCACCGAGCGGCGGAACTCGCCGCCGCCAGGCAGTTTGTCGTTATGGTAGAAGATGTACGACTTGCCGTTGAATTCGACGATGGCCTGGTGAATCGTTTTGACGGTCTGGTTCTTGTCCATGATCACGCCGCGATAGGTCCACGGACCGGTGGCACTGGGGCCGGTCGAGTACGCGGTGAGTTCCGGGAATTCACGCGACCACGACAGATAATAAGTGCTGCCGCGCCGGTGCAGGTAGGCCGCCTCGGTAAAGTGCGGCACCGCCACCGTGTGGATCGGGCCGTCGAACTCGGTCATGTTCGGTTTCAGCTTGACATATTTCATGACCTGGTTGCCCCAGTACAGGTAAGCCTGGCCATCCTTGTCGATGAACACCGCCGGGTCGATGTCGTCCCACGCGATATCGGTCTCGCGGGTCATGTCATTGGTGATGATGGCCGAGCCGCGCGCATCCTTGAACGGGCCGGTCGGACTGTCCGACACCGCCACCCCGATCGCCTTGCCCGGCTTATCCTTGTGCTCCACCGTCGCATAGAAGTAATACTTGCCATTGCGCTTGGTGATGTCGGCGGCCCAGGCGTCGGCCTTGGCCCAGGCGAAGGTTTGCACGTTCAGCGGCACGCCGTGCGCGCTCCAGTGCTTCATATCGCACGAAGAGTAGACGCGCCATTCCTTCATCAGGTAATCCTTGTCGTCGGCCTTGGCTTCATCGCGGCCAACGTACAGGTAGACGCGATTGCCATCCACCAGCGCCGCCGGGTCGGCCGTGTAGATATCGGAAAACAGCGGGTTGGCCGCCATGACAGGGGCGCACAGCGCCAGGCCGGCCACCACGGTGGCCAGCACGGATTTTTTTAACATGGAATCTCCTTGGATATTTTAATTTTTGGCGCGCAGGGACAGCAGGCGCTGCACCACGCAGAACACGAACAGCAAACCGCCGATGACGATTTTGGTCCACCATGAACTGAGCGTGCCGTCAAACGCGATCAGGGTCTGGATCACGCCGAGGATCAGCACGCCGGACAGCGCGCCCGCCACATAGCCATAGCCGCCGGCCAGCAAGGTGCCGCCGATCACCACCGCCGCGATCGCATCGAGTTCGGTGCCCTGCGCATGCAAGCCATAGCCGGACAGCATGTAGAACGCAAACAGCAGGCCACCCAGCGCCGCGCAAAAGCCGGACAGCGCGTAAATCGCCACCCGGGTGCGGCCCACGGCCAGTCCCATCATGTGGGCCGACTGTTCATTGCCGCCTATCGCATACACGGCGCGGCCAAACGGCGTGCAGTGGCAGACCACCATGGCGATCGCCAGCAGCGCCAGCGCGATCACGGCGCCCGGCGACAGGAAACCGCCCAACAGCGGCAACTGGGTCTGCGACAGGGCGACAAACAACGGATCATCGATGGTGATCGATTCAATGCTGATCAGGTAGCACAGGCCGCGCGCCAAAAACATGCCGGCCAGCGTGACAATAAAGGCCTGCAGCTTGAAGTAATGGATCAAGGCGCCCTGCGCCGCGCCAAACAGCGCGCCCAGCGCCAGCACGACCACGATGACCAGCAGCGGCGGGTAGCCGGCCCGCAGCAGCGCGGCGGCAATCATGGTGGCCAGCGCCAGCACCGAGCCGACCGACAGGTCGATGCCGCCGGACAGAATCACAAAACTCATGCCAATTGCCAGCACCAGCAGGAACGCGTTGTCGATCAGCAGATTCAACACCACCTGTAGCGACAGGAAGCCGGGATAAGTCACGGCGCCGGCGCCAAACAGCAGCACCAGCAGCGCCACCGTGACCAGCGGCGTGAAGGACGGCGCCGCCATCAGGCTGCGCCAGGGAGATTGCGCTTGCAACTTCACTGCCATAGCCGTGCTCATACGCCCCTCCGCGTGACTAATTGTTTGAATTCGGCCGACTGCGACAGGCACACCAGGAATACCACGATGGATTTAACGACCATGTTGACTTCAGGCGGGACGCCCAGCGAATAAATGGTATAGGTCAGCGTCTGAATGATCAGCGCGCCAAGAATGCTGCCGGCCAGACTGAATTTTCCGCCGGCCAGCGAGGTGCCGCCCAGCGTGACGGCCAGGATCGCATCCAGTTCCAGCAGCAGGCCGGCGTTGTTGGCGTCCGCGCTTTTGATATTGGAGCTGATCATCAGGCCCGCCAGCCCGGCGCAGACGGCGCAAAACACATACACGAACAAAATCAGGGAGGCGGTTTTCACCCCGGCCAGACGGGCGGCCACCGGATTGATGCCGACCGACTGGATAAACAGGCCGAGCGCCGTCTTGCGCATCAGCAATGCCAGCAGCAGCACCACCGCCGCCACCACGAACAGCGAAAACGGCAGCCCGGCCAGGTAGCCGCCGCCCAGGAAGAAGTATGGCGGGTAATACACGGTGACGATCTGGCCATCGGTCAGCAACTGCGCCAGGCCACGTCCCGCCACCATCAGGATCAGGGTGGCGACGATCGGCTGCAAGCCCAGTGTCGAGACCAGGAAGCCGTTCCACAGGCCACACAGCAGCGCCGCACCGAGCGCGGCCGACAAGGCCAGCAACAGCGAGTGGGCCGGCGCCATATCGCCGCCGACCAGCATCGCGGCCATGGTGCCGGACAAGGCGACCACGGCGCCGACGGAAATGTCGATGCCGCGCGTGGCGATCACCAGCGTCATGCCAAGCGCCGCCAGCATCAGCGGCGCCGCGCGGTTGATAATGTCAATCACGGAACCGTACAGGTGCCCGTCCTTCCACTCCAGCCGGAAAAAGCCGGGAATGAACAGCAAGTCGATCAGCAGCAGCGTCAACAGCGCGGCGGCGGGTTTCATCAAAGGGTGGCTCAGCAACTGTTGCATGGTCCAGGCTGGCGCCGGCGCGTGCGCCGGCAGCGCTAAATTATTGGGCGCGGGGGCGTTCATACCGTCTCCCCCGCAATCGCTTGCAGCACGCTGCTGTCATCGAGTTCACCGCGGCGGTATTCGCCGCACGCCTTGCGGTCGCGCAGGATCACCATGCGGTCGGCGGTGCGCACCACTTCCGGCAATTCCGATGAAATAAACAGCACCGACATGCCGTCCTTGCACAGCGACGTCACGTAATCCATGATTTCCTCCTTGGCGCGGATATCGATGCCGCGCGTCGGCTCATCGAGGATCATCAGCTTCGGCTGCGTCGCCAGCCAGCGCGCCAGCAAGACTTTTTGCTGGTTGCCGCCGGACAGCGTGCCGATCGGGGTCTCGATCCCGGCGGTCTTGATGCCGAGCCAGCGCACATAATCGTGCGCCAGTTCCTGCTGGCGTTTGAGCGGAATCGCGCGCCATATGCCGGCCCGCGCCTGCAGCGCCAGGATCAGGTTTTCGCGCACCGACAGCGACAGGATCGCCCCTTCCAGCTTGCGGTCTTCCGAACAGAAACCAATGCCGGCCTCGATGGCGTCGCGCGGATTGGCAAACACCGACGCGCCGGCGCGGCCATCGATGCGGATGGAACCGCTATCGGCCTTGTCGGCGCCAAACAGCAGGCGCGCCAGTTCGGTGCGACCGGAACCGAGCAGGCCGCACAGGCCCAGCACTTCGCCTTTGCGGATCGTCAGGTTGATTGGGGTCAGCGCGCCACGGCGGCCCAGGTCACGGGTTTCCAATAACGTCTCAGCCAACGGCTCAGCCAACGGCGCAGCCGGCGCAGCCGGCGCAGTAGCCACCGGCGCGGCAGTCTCCGGCAGCGCCGCCACGGCGCCGTCATCGCGCAGCGGCGCGGCGTTGTCCGCCGCGCCGATCATCTTGTTGACCAGCGCCAGCCGCGACAGCGCGCTGCAGGCATACTCGCCCACCAGCTGGCCATTGCGCATGACGGTGATGCGGTCGGAAATGGCGTAGGTCTGGTCCAGGAAGTGCGTGACAAACAGAATCGCCATGCCCTGTTCGCGCAGCCGGCGCAGCACCGAAAACAGCAGCTGGACTTCCGCTTCATCGAGACTGGACGTGGGTTCGTCGAGGATCAGCACCTTCGCCTGCACGTTCAGCGCGCGCGAAATCGCCACCATTTGCTGGATCGCCAGCGGATAATGCGACAGCGGCTGCGAGACGTCGATCTCAACTTGCAGCTGTCGCAGCATGCGGGTCGCGTCGTCGCGCATTTTGTTCCACTGGATGACGCCGAAACGGCGCGGGTAGCGTCCAATAAAAATATTTTCCGCCACCGACAGGTTCGGGCACAGGTTCACTTCCTGGTAGACGGTGGAAATTCCCAGGTCTTGCGCTTCCAGTGTCGAGCGCGGCGCGATCGGCCGGCCGTCCAGCAGGATGCTGCCCTGCTCCGGCGTATATACGCCGGTCAGTACCTTGATCAACGTCGATTTGCCGGCGCCGTTCTGGCCCATCAGCGTATGGACCTCGCCGGGAAACAGGCGCAAGCCCGCATCGGTGAGCGCTTTCACGCCCGGGAACGCTTTATGAATGCCGGTCAGTTCCAGGACCGGCTTGGTGTTGTCCGCCACAGCGCAACCTTGTGCTTAATACTTGCGGTTCGGCAGTTCCTTGGCCGCGACTTCGGCCGGGAACACGCCTTCATTGACGACGATGCGCTTGTCGACCGGCTTGCCATCGACCACCTTGCGCGCCGCCTCCATCAACTGGGGCCCCAGCAGCGGGCTGCACTCCACCGTCACGTTCAATTTGCCGGCAATCATGGCCTGGAACGCGCCTTTCACACCGTCGATCGAGACGATGATGATGTCCTTGCCCGGTTTCAGGCCGGCTTCCTCGATCGCCTGGATCGCGCCGATCGCCATGTCGTCATTGTGCGCATACAGCACATTGATCGACTTGCCCATCGATTTCAGGAACGCTTCCATCACTTCCTTGCCCTTGGCCCGGGTAAAGTCACCGGTCTGGGTGCGCACCACCTTGAGCTTCGGATTGCCCTTGATGATTTCCTCGAAGCCGGTCTTGCGGTCGATCGCCGGCGCGGAACCGACGGTGCCCTGCAGCTCCACGATATTCAATGGCTTGTCGCCGTTTTTCTTCGCATAGTCGAGCAGCCAGCGGCCGGCCTTGCGGCCTTCTTCCACGAAGTCCGAACCGATCAGGGTCGCGTACAGCGACGGATCGCTGACGTTGACGGAACGGTCGGTCAGGATGACGGGGATTTTCGCAGCCTTCGCTTCGCGCAGCACGGTATCCCAGCCCGATTCGACCACCGGCGAGAAGGCAATCAGGTCGACGCGCTGGGCGATGAACGAGCGGATCGCCTTGACCTGGTTTTCCTGGCGCTGCTGGGCGTCGGCGAATTTCAGCGTCACGCCGTCTTTTTTGGCGGCGTCCTTGATCGAGGCGGTATTGGCGGTGCGCCATTCGCTTTCCGCACCGACCTGGGAAAAGCCGATCACCAGCGGCTTGGCGGCCGTGGCGTGGGGGATCACTGCCGTCGCCAGCGCCAGCGCGGCGCCAGCCATGATCGTCCTGCGAATAGTCCTGCGAATTGGGTGCATGCTTGTCTCCATGGTTGATCTTGGTCTGCCGGCCATGGTAGGAGAAAGCTAAATATCATTCCAATTCAATTTTTCACGCTTGCGATATCAAAATTGATATGACGCAGTATTCTCCTTGGCGTTACGCCCGCGCCGACGCGGGCAAGCCAAACACCGTGTCAAACAGCCAGCCAAAGGCAAAGGTATAGGCCAGGAAAAACAACACCAGGCCGAAGTCCAGCACCAACGCGTGCCACAGGCTGATCTCCAGCCACCAGGCAAACAGTGGCACCAGCATCAGCAACATGCCGGTTTCAAACCCGAGCGCATGGGCGACACGCCGCGCCACGCTGCGGCCCCGCGTCACCTGGCGCGCCTCCCACGCTTCAAACAGCGTGTTGTAGAACAGATTCCACACGACCGCGATGGTCGACGAGGCCACCGCCGCTATGCTGGCGTGGCCCGCGTCGTGGCGCGATAACAGGGTCAAGCCGGCGGTGGTGCAGCCGATCGCAATCAGTTCAAACAACGTCACATAGACGACTTTTCGCAGGGGTCCTTGCATGGCCAGCCTCTTTCGGTGAATAGGAATGGCTGGACTATATGTACTTTTTTCTGATATATAAAGTCAGAACCTTTCAATATTTCTGATAGACAGGTGACAGCGCATGGCGTTTACCAGCGATAACATTGCCCTCTTCCTTGCCGTGCTCGATCACGGGTCTTTTTCCGCCGCCGCCCGCGCGCTGGGAAAAGTGCCGTCCGCCGTCAGCATGGCCATCGCGCAACTGGAGGCGGAACTGGACTTCGCCCTGTTCGAACGGGTGGGCCGCGAACCCCGCCCGACCGACGCGGCGCGGGCGCTGGAGCCGCGCGCCCGCCAGCTGGCCAGCCAGCTGGGACAACTCGGCGCCCATGCGCTGGCGCTGCACGCGGGGCTGGAGCGGCGCCTGACGATCGCCATCGCACCCGACCTGATGGCGGCGCCGTGGAGCGCGCCGCTGGCGCTGCTGGCGCAGCAATACCCGGCGCTGGAGGTCGATGTGCTGTCGGCCCCGCAAGCCGATGCGCTGCGCATGCTGCACGAGGGCGTAGCACAACTGGCGCTGGTGTATGAACGGGAGCGGATCGACGACCGTGAAGCGTTCGAGGAAGTCGGCAGCGAATTGCTGGTGGCGGCGCTGGCGGCCAGGCACCCGCAGGCCGCCGCCGGTGCGCGGCGGCTACGGCTGGAAGACTTGCTCGACATGCGGCAAATCGTGGTGGCCAGCCGCGAGGGCCGGGACAACCCCGGCCACGATCCGCGCTATGTCATTTCACGCCAGGTGTGGCGCACCGACAGCCAGCACGCCACACTGAGCCTGGTGCAAGCGGGCCTCGGCTGGGCTTACCTGCCGCGCGCGCTGGTGCAGCCGTTGACGGCTAGCGGGTCGCTGGTGGAAATCGACTTCGACAACATCAGCAACCAGCTGCGGCTGTGGGTCGATGTGGTGTGGTCGCGCGAACGCCCGCTGGGGCTGGGGGCCAGGCGCTACCTTGAGTTGATGCGGGAAGCAACCCGCAGGGAAGATTGAGCGGGCAACGTTGACGCGGAATCGGCACCCGTATCAATTCTGCGCAAAAACGCCACTTATTTAGCAATTTCAACAAATATTTTACACAAAGGCGACATTTTATTTCCATATTGCAATTATTGTTGCAATATGGAACACTTGCGACGATACAAAATCAGTACGAAACAACTTAAAAATCACACCAACAGATAAATTCACAAGAAATTTAACGTTTTTACCGTTTTTTCCGTATAATTGATTTTAAAGGATTGCACAACAATTACCACCACCAGCACCCGCGATCAATCTGCCAGCCCCTCACCGGGAGACCATCATGACCAGCACCAGATTCAATATCGGGGCGCGCCTCGGCGCCGGATTTACCTTCCTGCTGGTACTGCTTGCGGGCGTGGCCGCAATCGGCCTGCATGGCATGAACCAATCGAACGCTGCCTTACGCCACGTGGTCGACGTCAACGGCAAAAAAGTCGCATTACTGCAAGAAATGCTCGAGGCAACGCATATTGCCACACGGGTTATGCGCACGGTCGTTTTGTTGAGTGACCAAACAGTGGCGCATGCCGAGCATGCAAAAATTGACGCGGCGCGCGCACAATACGACGCGGCCTACGACGTCCTGCGCACCATGCCGCTCGATAGCACCAGCCAGGCACTGCTGGACAAGTTGACTGCGGAGCGCGCGCTGGCGCGCCCGCTCAACGACCGCTTCATGCTGATGGCGCAGAGCGACAAGGAGGCGGCCATCGAGTTCCTGTTGCGCCAAGCAGGACCGGCCACTGGCCAGTGGCAGAGCGACATCAAGCAATTCATCGAGGTCCAACGCAAGGATAGCGCGGAGGACGAGAAAGCCGCCGAGGAAGCGTACGAACAAAGTGTTTGGCTGATGTCTGGCGCCGCCACGCTGGCCCTGGTGCTGGGGGCCATCATGGCGCGGCTGCTGACACGCTCCATCACCATGCCAATTGACGCGGCGGTGCATTTGGCGCAGCGGGTCGCCGCAGGTGACTTGAGCAGCCAGAGTGCCGTGGCGTCTGATGACGAAACCGGCCGCTTGCTGAACGCGCTGAAAAACATGACAGACAACCTCGATGGCATCGTCCGCCAGGTACGCCTTGGTGCTGATGCGATTGCTACCGCGTCGAACCAGATTGCCAGCGGCAACCTCGACCTGTCTGGACGCACGGAAAGGCAGGCCAGTTCACTGGAAGAGACGGCCTCCGCCATGGAACAACTGACCTCTGCCGTCCGGCAGGCCACGGAAAGCGCCCAGCAAGCCAGCGCCATGGCAGTGGCAGCGTCGGAAGTGGCCAGGCAGGGTGGCGCCGCAGTGGCCAGGGTGATCGACACCATGGGACTGATTAACGCTTCATCGAAAAAAATCGTCGATATCATTGGTGAGATCGATGGCATTGCCTTCCAGACCAACATCCTGGCGTTGAACGCGGCAGTGGAAGCGGCCAGAGCCGGGGAGCAGGGCCGCGGCTTCGCAGTGGTGGCCACCGAAGTGCGCAACCTGGCGCAGCGCTCAGCGGTGGCCGCCAAACAAATCAAGACATTAATTAGCGAGTCGGTGGACCATGCCCAGGCCGGGTCACGCCTGGTTGACCAGGCGGGCAACACCATGGCATCCGTGGTCGGCAGCATTGAAGATGTTGCACAGCGCATGGGCGACATCGCCACCGCAAGCCAGGAGCAGGCGCATGGCATAGGCCAGGTCAATATGACCGTTGCGCAAATGGATGAGGTGACACAGCAGAATGCCGCACTGGTGGAACAGGCGGCCGCGGCAGCGCAATCGCTGCGGGAACAGGCCGGCAGCCTGGCCCGGGCCGTCAGCGCATTTACGCTGGCAGGGACCGCTTCGACCACGCCGAGTTTCGCCAATCTCCCGTCTTTAGTCCGTGGCCACACCGGCCAGCGCCAGCCCACTTGACGCGCTTTCACTGACGCCAACGGATGTGCGGCATCGGACAGCCTGCCTGCGTTTCCGTTGTCTCGAATGGGCAACAGGATGCCGTGAGCATACCTCCGAGATCACGAAAATTGCCATAGAGAATGCCGATGTACTATCATTGTTCCCGGCCTGGCCCAAATAGCTGCCAGCAAACCACGTCATTTTCGGCCCAGCCCCGGCCGTCTATTTGCCCCCCGTCCGAAGGCCGCCATGAAGCTCAACGTGATCATCGTCGATGATTCCCAGATCAACCTGACATTATTTAAAACCTTTGTCAGCCGCATCGACGGCCTCGAGCCGCTGTGCTTCGATGTCTCGGCCGAGGCCCTGGCCTGGTGCGAAAGCGGCGCGCCGGACATCGTCATCGTCGACTACATGATGCCGGCCCCGGATGGCATCGAATTCGTGCAGCGACTGACCAAGATGCCGCACCTGCGCGATGTGCCGGTGATTATGATCACCGCCAACGACCAGAAGCAGGTGCGCCTGGCCGCCCTCGACTCGGGCGCCACCGACTTTCTGACCAAGCCGGTGGACAAGACCGAATTCATTTCCCGGGTGCGCAATATGGCCACCATGCGCCGCAACCACCTGCTGCTGCGCGACCGCGCCGCGCTGCTGGCGGTGGAAGTGGCCACCGCCACCGCCACCATCGTCGAGCGCGAGCGCGAAACCATCCTGCGCCTGTCCAAGGCGGCCGAATACCGCGACCCCGAAACCGGCGACCATATCGTGCGCATGGCGCACGTGGCCAAACTGATTGGCGCCAAAATGGGGCTGTCGGCGGCCGACCAGCAACTGCTGCTGGAAGCGGCGCCGATGCACGATATCGGCAAGGTCGGCATCCCCGACCATATCCTGCTCAAGCCGGGCCGGCTGACACCGGATGAATTCGTGCTGATGCAGCGGCATTCGGTGATCGGCCATGCGATCCTGGCCGGCAGCGCGTCGCCGGTGCTGGAGGCGGCGGCCGACATCGCACTGAGCCACCACGAGAAATTCGACGGCAGCGGCTATCCGCGCGGCCTGCGCGGCAACGAAATCAGTCTGTTCAGCCGCATCGTGCCAGTGTCCGATGTCTACGACGCGCTGACCTCGGAACGTCCTTACAAACGGGCCTGGAGCCCCACCGACGCGCGCGCGTATATTATTGAAAACAGCGGCCGGCACTTCGACCCCATCTGCGTCGAGGCCTTCCTGGCCGTGTGGGACGAAGTGCTGGACGTGCGCCGGCGCTTTGCCAACGACAGCCCGGCCGAGGCCAGTATTCCCCATCCCCTGCATTGAACGGAGCAAGCATGCAATTACGACAGTCCCACCTCAAGGCCGCCAGCGACTGGCACGACGCGCTGGCGCCGCTGCAGGCGCTTGATCCCGGCCTGGTGCTGCTGTTCGCCAGCCCCACCTTCTTCCAGGACGGCCGCGCGGCCCGCCTGTCGGCCGCCTTCCCCAACGCCAGCGTGATCGGCTGTTCAACGGCCGGCGAAATCAGCGAAGGCGGCGTGTTCAGCGACAGCGCCGTGGTGACGGCGTTGCGGTTCGCGTCGACCCGGGTGGTGCCGGTCAGCACCAGCGTGGCCAACATGGCCGATTCGCATGCCGCCGGCGAACGTATCGGCCGCGCGCTGGACGCACCGGACCTGCGCGCCGTCCTGCTGTTCGCCCCCGGGGTCGATATCAACGGCAGTGCGCTGGTCGATGGCGTGACGGCGGCGCTGGGCGCGGCCGCGCCCATCACCGGCGGCCTGGCCGGCGACAACGGCGCCTTCGTGCAAACCTGGACCGTGGGCGCCGACGGCGTGTCGCAGCGCGGCGTGGTGGCGGTCGGGCTGGCCGGCGCGCAACTGCAGGTCGGGCATGGCTCCTTCGGCGGCTGGCGCGCTTTCGGCCCGGCGCGCTGCGTCACGCACTGCGAAGACAATATTTTGTACCAGCTCGACGGTGAGCCGGCGCTGGACGTCTACAAGCGCTACCTCGGCGGCTACGCGCGCGACCTGCCGGCTTCCGGCCTGCTGTTCCCGTTCGAGATGCTGGGCGACGACTTCAGCGCGGCCGGCCCGATCCGCACCATCCTCGGCGTGGACGAGGCCAAAGGCAGTCTGATCCTGGCGGGTGCGGTGCGCCAGGGTGGATACCTGCGCCTGATGCAGGCCTCCACCGACACCCTGATCGACGGTGCCGAAACGGCCGCCGATCAGACCCAGGCGATGAGCCACCCGGACTTGCCGTCACTGGCGCTGCTGGTATCGTGCGTCGGCCGCAAGCTGGTGATGGGTGACCGGGTCGAAGAGGAAGTCGAGGCGGTGCGCGCCGTGCTCGGCCCGCAAGCGCTGCCGGCCGGCTTTTATTCCTATGGCGAAATCAGCCCGTTCGCACCTGGCGTAGCCTGCCAGCTGCACAACCAGACCATGACCATCACCACCTTGTCCGAGCGCCCCGCCGCCCCATGAAGATGTCGCTGCACCGCACCCTCCTGCGCCAGTTGCGCCATACCCTCGGCGCCGAGACGGCGCAGCAGTATGACGATCTGCAAGCGGCGCTGGTGGCCGCCGCGGCCGGCGCACCGCTGCCGCCGGCGCAGTGCGCCGCGCTGGCGCAACTGGGCGAACTGTTCGAACGCGTCTCGCGCACGTATGAACAATACGACCGCGACCTGGAGTTGCGCGTGCGCAGCATGGAACTGAGCGCGCAAGAATTGACCGAAGCGTATGCCAGCCAGCGCCAGGAACTGGCCAGCCGGGAAGATGCCATCCGCCGCCTGCGCGCCACCGTGCAGTCGCTGCAGGATGACCAGACCGGCGTCGCGCCCGACGACGGCAGCCTGGTTGGCCTGATCGACCAGGTGGCCGAACTGGTCCAGCACCGGCGCGACAGCGAGGCGGCCATCCGGCGCGCCCAGCGCGACCTGGAAAACCAAAAGTTCGCGATGGACCAGCACGCCATCATCAGCATCACCGACCCGCAAGGCAACATCACCTATGCCAACGAGCGTTTTTGCAGCGTGTCCGGTTACAGCACCGAGGAATTGTTGGGCGCCAACCACCGGCTGATCAATTCCGGCCACCACCCGCGCGAATTCTTTGCCAACCTGTGGAACACCATCCAGTCCGGGCGCGTCTGGTCCAACGAAGTGTGCAACCGCGCCAAGGAAGGCCATTATTACTGGGTACACGCGACCGTGGTGCCGTTCCTGGACGAACATGGCCTGCCCTACCAGTACGTGGCGATCCGCACCGACATCACGGCGCACAAGGCGGTCGCCAAGCGCCTGCAGGAACAGTTGCACTTTGTCGAAGAACTGGTGGACGCGATTCCGCTGCCGGTCTATGTGATGGATGACACGCGCTGCTACCGCCTGATCAACCGGGCCTTCGAAGAATACTTCGGGCAACAGCGCCAGCAATTGCTGGGCAAACGCGCCGATGCGGTCTACACGGCGGCCGGCGCGGCGCTGCACGAGCGCTATGACAACGAATTGTTTAACGGCGCGCCGCTGCAGCGCTTCGAGGCCGCCATCGACACCCCGGACGGACGGGTGCGCGAAGGCTTTTACCAGAAGGCGCTGATCACCCGCGATGACGGCACCGTGTCCGGGCTGGTCGGCACCATCGCCGACATCACGGAACGCAAGCGGCTCGAACGCGAAGCGCTGCAAGCCAAGGAAGCGGCCGAAATGGCAACCCGCGCCAAGAGCGATTTCCTGGCCAACATGAGCCATGAAATCCGCACCCCGCTCAACGGCATCCTCGGCATGACCGAACTGGCGCTCGATACCACCCTATCCACCGAGCAGCGCGAATACCTGTCGATTTCACACTCGGCCACCCAGTCGCTGCTGACCATCATCAACGACATCCTGGACTTTTCCAAGATCGAGGCCGGCAAGCTGGAAATGGACGCCACCCGTTTCGACTTGCAAGATACGCTGAGCGAACCGCTGAAAGTGATGGCCGAACAGGCGCGCGGCAAGGCGCTCGACTTCGGCCTGGCCATCGCGCCGGACGTGCCGGCCTGCGTGGTGGGCGACGCCGTGCGGCTGCGCCAGGTGCTGCTCAACCTGGTGGGCAACGCGGTCAAATTTACCCGTGCCGGCCAGGTCGTGGTGCGGGCCCGGGTGGGCGGCGGCGACGCTGAGCACATCACGCTGCACTTCTCGGTGCAGGACAGCGGCATCGGCATCCCCAAAAACAAGCAGGAAGCCATTTTCGCGGCGTTCACCCAGGCCGACACCTCCACCACCCGCCACTACGGCGGCACCGGCTTGGGCCTGACCATCTGCCGCCACCTGGTCGGCATGATGGGCGGGCGTATCTGGCTCGACAGCGCCGAAGGCATGGGCAGCACGTTCCACTTCAGCGCCACCTTCCGCCGCAGCGGCGGCGCGCCGCCAGCGCCACCGCTGGCCGGCGTGACGGCGCTGGTGGTACTGGCCAACCAGCCCTGCCGCGAGTTACTGATCGAAACGCTGGCGCAGTGGGGCATGCGGACCGGTGGCGCCGGTAGCGCCGCCGAGGCGCGCGCGCTGCTGGCCGCGCCTGGCGCCGACTATCGCTGCGTACTGCTGGACGCCACCTTGCCCGACCAGCACAGCGCCGAAGCCGTGGCCATGATCCACGCGCTGGACCTGCGACCGGCGCCCAGCGTACTGGCCCTGAGCAACGCCGCCAGCCTGGACAGTGAACGCTGGCGCCGCACCCGCGTCGACGCGATTGTGCACAAGCCGGTGCTGCCGCGCGAACTGGCGGCGGCCTTGCTGGGCGCGCTCAAGCTGGCGCTGCCGCCCCCCGCCGCCGGCGCGCAGCGCCGCCCACGCTTGGCCGCGCAGCGCCCCATGCGGGTGCTGCTGGTGGAAGACCATCCGGCCAACCAGAAACTCGCCATCACACTGCTAACCCAATGGGGCCACCAGATCAGGCTGGCGCAGGATGGCCGCGAAGCGCTGCAATGCCAGGCCGACGGCCCCTACGACCTGGTGCTGATGGACATGCAGATGCCGGTGATGGACGGACTGGAGGCGACGCGCCGCTGGCGCGCCGCCGAGCAGGCCACGCACACGCCGATCGTGGCGATGACGGCCAACGCCATGCAGGGTGACCGCGAACGCTGCCTGGCGGCTGGCATGGATGACTACCTGAGCAAGCCATTCAAGCCGGCCCAGTTGCAGGCCATGCTGGCGCGCTATGCGCCGCCGGAGGCCGCCGACGGCGGCGATCCTGACGCGCTGGCGCGACTGGCCGCCATGGCGCCCGCCACAGGCTCGCAGGCCAGCCTTTCCGGCTTGGATATGCCTGCGCTGTTTGACTACCAGTTTGACTACCATGGCGCGCTGGAGCACGCCGACCGCGACGTCCTTGAGATCGTCGGCGAGCAAGCGCTGACCTTGCTGCCGCGCGACCTGGACACGCTGCTGGGCGCCTGGCAGATGCGCGACGATGCGCTGCTGCGCCGCAGCGCCCATTCACTCAAGAGCAATGTGGCCATGTTCTGCGCCACTCCCATGGAGCGGGCCGCCGCGCTGATCGAACATTGGCCCGACGGCGGTGACAACACCATCGTCGAGGCCGCGCTGACCGTCCTGGTACGCGAGTGCCCGCATCTGATGCAGGCACTGGCCATACGCCTGGGCCTGGCGACAACCTGATGAGAGCAATCCCATGAACAAAATCGTCTCCCTGACCCTGGCGGCCCTGCTGGCCAACGGCACGGCCCACGCCCAAGCGCCGGCCCCCTACCATTTTTCGCCGGTGAACCAGTACGACATCAGCCTGACGGCGGCGTACTGGAACCCGATTATCAGTTATGTCTCGGAAAAAAGCGGCGTGCCGATGGTGCTGAAAATCGGCCGCACGTCGGCCGACACCACCGCCTACGTGCTGGCGCGCGAGGTCGAGTTCGTGTTCACCAACCACCTGTTCAGCCCGGAACGGGAAAAGCTGGGCTGGAAAGTCATCGGGCGGCGCCAGACGCCGCCGGTGCACGGCGACATCGTGGTGCTGGACAGTTCCCCCATCCGCAAGATAGAAGAACTGCAAAACATGGAAGTGGCCTTCCCCGGCCCTGAAGCGCTGGTCGGCTACAAGTTCACCTATGCCCATCTGCTGTCCAAGGGCGTGCAGCCCAAGGTGGTGTTTGGCGGCAACCAGAATGGCGCGATGGGCCAGCTGGTGGCGGGCAAGGTGCAAGCGGTGGGCGGCAATTCCCAGTTGATCGAAGGCTATGCCGCGCGTGAAAAGCAAAAATTCCGCGTGCTGTGGCGCTCCGAGCCGCTGTATGACCTGGCGCTGATGGTGTCGGGCAAGGTGCCGGAGCAGCATGTCAAGGCGGTCTCGGCGGCGTTCTTCGGCATGCACAAGGACCCGCGCGGCAAGGCCATCTTGCAACAGGCATCCGAGCGGGTCGGACTGCGCGGCGACGCCTGGTTCATTCCGTCCGACGGCAGCGAATACAGCGCTTACCGCCGCTTTTACCAAACCGCTCCCGCGTCACTGCACTAAGCACCCATGGCACGTTTCCCCAGGCTGCTCAGTCAATCGCTGGTGGGGCGGGTATACGCGCTGTATACCATCACGCTGCTGCTGTTTATCGGCTCCGGGCTGGCGCTGTTTTACCGGGTTCAGTTGCTGGACCACGCCGAGGCGAGCCAGGCATCGGCCACCATGCTGGTCGAAGTGGCGGCGCAGGCGGTGGGCGACAATGCCGTGATCGGCGATTACGACGCCATCCGGCGCCTGCTCGACAAGGCCATCGTGCGCTCGCCGTTCGCCTCGGCCGACTTTATCGACATGGCCGGTATCCATGTGCGCAGCGCCAATGCACAGCTGCCGCAGCGCCGTGCCCCGGACTGGTTGTACCGCGTGGTGGCCGACCAGCTGTATGACGTCAACCGCAATATCAGCGTGGGCGGGCGCGACTACGGTGTGCTGCGCCTGGTGTTCGCGGTCGACGCCATCGCCGAAGACCTGTGGCAACTGGCGATCTATTCCGCCCTGCTGGCATTGGCCAGCTTCGTCGGCGGTGCCGCCCTGATCTGGTTCCCGCTGCGGCGCTGGCTGGGCGCGATCGAACGGGTACGCTCATTCGAGACCGAGGTGCTGCAAGGCGTCCCCGGCGATTCGGCGCGCCTGATGGCCAGCCTGCCGGTCGAGTTCCGCCAGATTTTCGCCCTGCTCGACCGCACCGCGACCAGCCTGCGCAAGGAATTGCAGTCGCGCCAGCAAGCATTGACATCGATGCGGCGCGCAGTCTCGGTCATGCTGGACGAGCGCACCCCGGCGCAAGATGGCAGCGACGATCTGGCCGTGGTGTCGGAATCGCTGCTCAAGCTATTGGACGAGCGTGAGCAAAGCCGTCAGGCGCTGCTGCGCGCCAAGGAAGCCGCCGAGGAAGCGAGCCGCATCAAAAGCGAATTCCTGGCCAATATGAGCCATGAAATCCGCACCCCGATGAATTGCATCATCGGCATGAGTGATTTTGTGCTGGAGACACCGCTGAACGGCCAGCAAGCCGAGTTCGTCGGCCTGATCAAACAGTCGGCCGACGCGCTGCTGACCATCATTAACGACATCCTCGATTTTTCCAAGATGGAAGCGGGCAAGCTGCGCATCGCACCGGCCGCCTGCGAGCTGCACCAGGTGATCGGCGACGCGTTGCGGCCGCTGACCTTTACGGCCGAGAAAAAAGGTTTGGCGCTGCAGGTGGAACTGGCGCCACAGTTGCCCAAACGCATCGTGGCCGATCCGGTAAGGCTGCGCCAGATCCTGATGAACGTGGTGGGCAATGCCATCAAATTCACCGAACAGGGCGCCGTGCGCGTGCATTGCGCCGTGTCCGCGACGGCGCCGCCGCGCCTGCTGATCACGGTCGACGATACCGGCATCGGCATCGCGCCGGACAAGCTGGAGCATATTTTCGACGCGTTTAACCAGGAAGACGGCTCAACCACACGGCGTTACGGCGGCACCGGACTGGGCCTGAGCATCACCCGCAGCCTGACCGACTTGATGGGGGGACAGTTGCGGGTGCGCAGCACGGTGGGCCAGGGTAGCCGGTTCGAATTTGAATTGCCCTATGTGCTGCCGGACGACGCCGGTATGGCGGCGCTGCCGGGACCGGGATCGGGGCCGGCAGCAGTTGCGCCGAGCGAGGCGCCCGCCCTGCTGCTGGTGGAAGATCACCCGATCAATCAGTTGCTGGCGACCAAGCTGCTGGAGCGGCGCGGCTACGCCATCACGCTGGCCGACAATGGCCAGGCGGCGGTGCAAGCGTTCCAGCAGGGGGCGTTTGCCGCCGTGCTGATGGACGTGCAAATGCCCGGCATGAACGGCCTCGAGGCCACCGCCGTGATCCGCCAATGGGAACAGCAGCAAGGCCGTCAGCCGACGCCGATCATCGCCATGACCGCCAACGCCATGGCGGGCGACCGCGAGCGCTGCCTGGCGGCGGGTATGAGCGGCTACGTGGCCAAACCGATCAACAAGGATGTGCTGTACGCCGAATTGGCCACCGCGCTGGCGGCGGCCCCAGGCGCGGTGCAACGCGGCGCCGCCGTGACACGGTGATGGATGGCGCTGCTGGCGTTGTCGCGCAGGCCGATTCGGCAAGCGGCAAGCGGCAGGCGGCAGGCGGTGGCGCGACGCTGGCATGGCGGATTGCAATCCGCCCTACCGCCTCTCCAGCGCGGCCATGAGGACACTGACACTCAGTGTTTCAGCAGCCGCAATCCATACAGCCCGCCGGCAACCGAGCCTGGCTGCGCCACAAACTTGACGCTGATC
>JAIENA010000306.1 GCA_019751755.1 Burkholderiaceae bacterium
AGCCTGCCGCGCCGGCGCAGGTGCCGTCCCGGCCCGCGGCCAAGCCGCCGCAGCGCGAACCGGGCGTGCCGGTGTTGCCGCCGGCCGGCTCGGGCCGGGGCGGCTATTACAAGGACGACGGACCGGGCGACAATCCGCCACCGAACTTGATGGCCACGCCGGATGCGGACGTGCGCAACGACCCGCCGCTGCCGCGCGCCAACAAGGAATACGCCGTGTTCGGCAAGACGTACCGGCCCATCACGGATCCGGAGCAGCCCTTTGTGCAACGGGGATTGGGTACCTGGTACGGTAAAAAATTCCATGGCCAGCGCACCTCGTCGGGTGAACTGTACGATATGTACAAAATGACGGCGGCGCATCCGATCTTGCCGATCCCCTCGTATGCGCGGGTGACCAATCTCGATAACGGCAACCAGGTGGTGGTGCGTATCAATGACCGTGGCCCGTTCCACTCGACGCGCGTGATTGATGTGTCTTACACGGCGGCGCTGAAACTGGGCTTGCTCGACAAGGGCAGCCATATGCTGGAAGTGGTGCGCATTTTGCCGGCTGAAGCGGAAAAGCTGGCGGCGGCCGGCAAGGGCGGCGCCAACCCGGCGCCGGCAACCGTGCTGCGCCCGCAAGCGCCGGCCCCGCAACGCGAACCGGCCCAGGTGGCGGCGCTGCTGTATCCACCGCCACCGGGCGGCAACGCGGCGCAGGGCAATAGCGCGCAGGCGGCGCCGCTGGTCGCCACAGCGGCGAGCCAGGCCAGTGCGGCGCCGCTGCCTGCGGTGATGACTGGAAAGACTGCGGCAACGGCACCGGCCGCCACTGCGGCCGGTGCTGTGATGCTGGCCGGCGGCACCAATGCCTCGGCGGACGGCGCCATCGTGCCGGTGGCTGCCAAGGGTGGTTTCTACCTGCAACTGGGCGCCTACGGCAAGCCGGAAAATGCGGAGGCGGCGCGCGCCCGGGTGTCGATGGAAAGCGGCCTGTCCGGCCTGGAAGTGGTGCCATCGGGCGCCGTGCTGCGGTTATTCAGCGGCCCGTTTGGCACGCGCCAGGAAGCCGAACTGGCGATGAAGGCACTACCTGCTTCGCTGGGCCTGAAGCCGCTGGTGATCCAACGCTAGCTAAAACCTATCGCACCGGCAGCGAACGATAGTGCGAAAGGGGCCAGGCCCCAAATTCTCAGAGGAAATTTTTTGGGGTGTGGCGTGGCGGCTATTTGCAGCTGCGGCTTTCCTTGTCGGCGAACCCTGCGCGCAGCTTGTCCAGGCGGGACTTGGTGTCGGCCGAGATGCCACGGAACTGGAACGCCAGCAATTTGCTGGCGCTCATGCGTGGCGCCACGCGGGCACTGTGCACGCCCTGTTTTTGCAGGCTGGCCAGCAAGGTTTGCGCCCCCGCTTCGCTCTTGAATACGCCCAGCGAAATGGCCCAGCGCATGGTCTGGCTGTCCGACATGATGAAGTAATTGGTGACGCCCAGCGCGCGCAATTCGGCGGCTTTCTTTTCCGCGCCATCCTTGTTGCCTTGCGGCGGGATGAAGACGATGTAGCTCGACACTTCGGTGCCCGGCAAATTGATGCGGGCCTGGCGGTCGCCCAGCGCCAATGGCGCCAGTTTGTCCTCGAAGCGGCGGGCGTCCGCCAGCACGAAATTGCCGATCTCGACGCAGGCGATTTTTTCTTCCTTTTTCTCCGGGGCTTTCTTGGCCGGCGTGTCCGCCACCGTTTTCGCCGCCGCCGGTTCCGGTGCCGGCTCCGGTTCTACGGCGGGCGCCTTCAGCGCCGCCACCACCGCCTCGGCTTTCGCTGCTGAAATCACGGCCAGCTTGTCGCCGTTGAGCTGGTTTTGCAGGCGCGCGGGTTCGCGCTCGCTGCCGCTGAAGTGGCCGAGGTAACCCTGCCCGTATGCATACAGGCCGGCATTGGCGGCAAGCAGGGACCAGAAGATAAATTTCAGCACAGGCAATCCACGTTATTCGCTGCGCGCGGCAGCATGCAAACCGGTCAGCACAATATTGTCCACCAGGCGGTAGGGCACTTGCGCGCCCAGTGCCGGCACGATGTAGGGTGCCGCACCGCCCGACACCAGGCAGGCTTGCGCGCCATGCAGCGCGCAAGCCCGTTCGATGGCGCCGGCCTGCGCGGCCAGCAGGCCGCTGAGGATGGCGTCGTCGGTATTGTCGGCAAATCCGGATGGCAGCTTACCGCCTTGCGCTATCTGCGGCAACTGCGCCGTGTTGCGCGCCAGCGAAGTGGCCATCAGGCCCAGGCCCGGCAAGATCATGCCGCCCAGGAAAACCCCATCGGCCGTCACCGCATCGATGGTGGTGGCGGTGCCGCAATTGGCGACCACCAGCGCCTGCCCCGGCAGCAGGGCATGGGCGCCGATCGCGGCGGCAAAGCGGTCGCAGCCCAGTTGGCCGTGGCTGCGGTAGCCGTTGCGCACGCCCGCGCGTTGCGCCACCGACGCGAACCAGTCGATGGCGGCGGTGGCCACGCCGCTGTCCCGCAGCATGCTGTCCAGCGCAGTCCGGATCGTGGCGCCGGCGACATTGGCGGCAATCACGTTGCCGATCGCGCCATGCGCCGCCACGGCGTCGCGCCAGGCTTGCGCCAATTGCGCCGCCTCCGCGTGCGCTACCGCGCCATACGCCAGCCAGTGGCCCAGCGGCGCATCCGTGGCGGCCAGCGCCCATTTAATGCGGGTATTGCCGGCGTCGATCAACAAGGTGTTCATGCCGCGCGCCTCAGTGATACGTCGCCCGACATGACCGGCACCAGGCCCGCGTCAGTCTGCAGCAGCAGCCGTCCGCTGGCATCGACACCCATCATGCGGCCCTCGTGCAACACGCGGCCCTGGTCCAGGATGCGCACCGTTTCGCCGTGCCAGGCCTGTAGCCGGTTCCAGCGGTCGGCAAAGGCGGCAAAGCCGGTGTCATCGAATTCGGCCAGCGTCGCCGCCAGCCGGTTCAGCAAGGCGCCCATCAGGGCATTGCGTTCCATCGTGGCCAGCCATGGCGCGCACGCCACGTCGCGGCCAATGTCCGCTTCCAGTTGATCGGGCATCAGCAGGTTGATGCCCGCGCCGACCACGGCCCAGACCGCGCCGTCGGGACCGGTCTGGGTTTCCACCAGGATGCCGGCCAGCTTGGCGCCATCTTTTAACAAGTCATTGGGCCACTTCAATTGCACCGGCACGCCCAGCGTCTGGATCGCTTCGGCCAGCGCCACGCCGGCCGCCAGCGGCAAACCCACCAGTTGTTGCAGCGGTGCTTTAAAGCGCCATGCCAGTGAAAACATCAGCGTCGCCCCCGGCGCGGACAGCCAGCTGCGTCCGGCGCGGCCGCGTCCCGCTGTCTGGCTGTGCGCCACCAGCAGCGCCGGTCCAGCCAGGTGACCGGCTTGCACTTGCGCCAGCAAGTCGGCATTGGTGGAGCCGGTTTCCGGCACCACGGTCACTGCCACATGCGACGCGCACGCGGCGCAATGGCCAGCGATGGTGGCGGCGTTGAGGTCGGTGCCGGCGATCTTGCCTGTGATGTTGATGTTATTGGCGCTGTTACTGGCGCTGTTGCTGGTCATGGCGCGGCTCATTTCTTCAGGCGCGCCTTGTGCGGCGCGTTGGCAAAGGCCCAGTCATAGAGCGGGTTGGGCAAGACGCGCAGCAGCTTGGCCACCACGCCCATTTGCCATGGAATCACCGTATAGCTGGTGCCGCGTTCGATGGCGCGCACCGCCGCCGCCGCGAACTTGTCCGGCGCCATCAGGAACGGCATCGCATATGCGTTATGTTGCGTCATCGGGGTATCGATGTAGCCGGGGCTGATGGTGACGACGTCGATGCCGTGCGGCGCCAGTTCCACGCGCAGTGATTCGCAATAGGTGATCACGGCCGACTTCGACGCGCTGTAGGCGCCGCCGCCCGGCAAGCCACGGATGCCGGCCACGCTGCCGATGCCAACCAGCCGCGCCGGCGTGCGCTGCGCTTTCATCGGGCCGATAAACGGCGCGAAGGTGGCGAAGGTGGCGGTGACGTTGGTGGCCAGGATCGTCGCGAAGACCGGCAGATCTTCCAGCCCGTATTCGGTCAGCGTGCCGGCGGAAACGCCGGCGCTGGCAATGACGATATCGATGCCGCCCGCGTATTCGAGGTAATCGAGGGCGGCTTCGCGCACGCCCTGGTGGTCGTTGACGTCGACCGCATAGGCGCGGTGTTGTTCAGGATTGGGTAAGGTGGCGATCAGTGCTTGCAGCGCTTCGCCGCGGCGCGCCAGCAAACCGAGGGTGGCGCCCAGTTGCGCATAGCGCAGCGCCAGCGCGGCACCCAGGCCGCTGGACGCGCCCGTGATAAAGACGCGCCGCAGCGCGCGTGTTTCCGCCATGCTTATTTCTTTTCCGCTTTGGCCTTGGCCACCAGGTGTTCCGTCACCGTCAGCGCAGCCCGGTAGTAGTCGATTTCAGCGTCGGCGCCCTGCAACGCGGCGCCGGCCTGTTGCGGCGAGGTCCGGTAGCGGCCATTGATGACGAGCGCCGGCCAGGAGTCAATGCCGTAATCGGCCATCGCCTTGTCGGCCTGCTTGATGCGGTTTTGCACCGGCAGCGAGCGGTAGGTGTCGATGAATTGCTTGCGGTCGAAACCTTGCTTCGCGATCCACTCGAACACTTGTTCATCCTTGGTGAATTTCTCGCGCTGCACATGCATGGCGTGGAATACCTTGGCCTGGTGTTGCTCGGCCACGCCCATGACTTCCAGCGTGAAGAACAGTTTTTGCTGCGGCAACGTCAAATCGCCCTTGGGCACATGGATGCGTTTCAAGACGATGTTATCGCCCTGTTTTTTCACCCAGTCGGCCAGCAGTGGTTCAAACGCGTTGCAGTGTGGGCACCAGTAGGCGAAGAATTCCAGTACTTCGATTTTCTTGCCGGCGGGGACCGGTTGCGCCACTGGCAGGGCCACATATTCGGTGCCGTTGGCCGGATTCTGTGGCGATGCGGCGGCGCCGAACGCCGCCATGGCCAATGCCGCCGACATGGCCAGCACGGCCAACCCCCGTAATTGCTTGATGAACCGCATGGTGACTCCCGGTCTGGACAATCAGCGCTGGTTGCGCACGACGGAAACGTCGACGCCGTTTTCAGACAGCTTGCTGCGCGCCCTGTTCATCGCTTCGACTTGCGTGTAAGGGCCGGTGCGCACGCGGTGCAGCACACCGGCGTCGGTGCTGCGGTCCGAGATGGCGGCTTCAAAGCCCATCAGTGCCAGCTTGGCGCGCTGATTTTCCGCATCGGCCATTTCGCGGAACGCGCCGGCTTGCAGGTAATACACATACTTCTCTTCACCGGCCGCCGCCGGCGTGCCAGCAGCGGTTGCTGCTGGTGCTGCTGCAGGGGCCGCAGACGGGGCCGCCGCCGGCGTGGCCGCGGTTGCGGCCGGCGCTGTCGCAGGCTTGCTCTTGGCGGCGGCCTCAATCCGTTCCACCACCTGTTGCAATTCATCCTTCGGCGGCTGCACCGGTGCATGCGCCGGCGGCGCCGCTGGTGGCGGCACGCCCTCGGCAGGCTGGCCCGCTTCCTTGGCGAATTCGCGCGCCGCTTCGCGCACCGCGTCCTTGTTGCCGTACATAGGCTTGTTCGGATCCGAGATCTGGCCGGCGGTCGGCTCGGCGGGTTTCCCCATCTTGCCCGACTTGTCGGTGAAGGGCGATGAGCCCTTGCTGATCACCAGTGCCACGACGACGGCGATCACCAGGCCGATGACCAGGCCGATGACGATACCAACCAGGGTGTTGCCCTGCTGCGCGCGCGGCGGGGCCAGACGGAAACGGCAATGCATAGGTACGATCATTCCTCGAAGAGTCCTTGATTACATCTTGTTGGGTGCCGACACGCCAATCAATGCCAGGCCGTTGCGCAGCACCTGGCGGGTCGCCACCATCAGTGCGATACGGGCCATTTTGATGGCTTCGTCGTCCACCAGCACGCGTTCGGCAAAGTAGAAGCTGTGTAGCGCGGCCGCCAGGTCGCGCAGGTAGAACGCGATCTGGTGCGGGCCCAGTTCCGCCTGGGCACGGGCCAGCACTTCCGGATACGCCGCCAGCGTGGCCAGCAGCGTGGCTTCGGTCGGCGCCGTCAGTGGTGACAGGTCGACACCGGCCAGGTCCGCTTCGCTGCCGGTCCACTGTTCCAGCATGCGGCAGATACGGGCGTGCGCGTACTGCACGTAATACACCGGATTTTCATCCGAGGTTTTCAGTGCGACGTCGACGTCGAACACGAATTCGGTATCGGCCTTGCGGGAAATCAGGAAGAAGCGCACGGCATCGCGGCCCTTGGTGATGTCGCCGCCGCCCGACCATTCGATCAGGTCGCGCACCGTCACGTAGGAACCGGCGCGCTTGGAGATTTTCACTTCCGCGCCATCTTTCATCACGGTGACCATCTTGTGCAGCACGTAGTCCGGATAGCCTTGCGGGATGCCGATGTCGACCGCCTGCAGGCCGGCGCGCACGCGGGCAATGGTGCCGTGGTGGTCGGAACCCTGGATGTTGATGGCCTGGGTGAAGCCGCGCTTGAATTTCTGGATGTGGTAGGCGACGTCCGGCAGGAAGTAGGTATAGGTGCCGTCGGACTTGCGCATCACGCGGTCCTTGTCGTCGCCATAGTCGGTGGTGCGCAGCCACAGCGCGCCGTCTTCCTCAAACGTCTTGCCGGAGCCGACCAGGGCGTCGACGGTGGCGTTCACCTTGCCGTCCTTGTACAGCGACGATTCCAAATAATAATTGTCGAACTTGACGCCGAACGCCTGCAGGTCGATATCCTGCTCGTTACGCAGGTACGTCACGGCAAAGGCGCGGATCGATTCGAAGTCTTCCACGTCGCCGCTGGCGGTGGCCGGCGCGCCGTCGGAAGCGGAGACGGTTTTCTTGGCCAGGAAGTCGTCGGCGATGTCCTGGATATAGTCGCCGTTATAGGCCGACTCCGGCCATTCGGCGTCGCCCGGCTTGAAGCCGCGCGCGCGCGCCTGCACCGACGTGGCCAGGGTCTGGATCTGGACCCCGGCGTCGTTGTAATAGAACTCGCGGGTGACGTCGTAGCCTTGCGCCGCGAACAGCGACGACAGCGCATCGCCCAGCGCGGCCTGGCGGCCGTGGCCGACGTGCAGCGGGCCGGTCGGGTTGGCCGACACGAATTCAATAATCACGTGCTGGCCGGCGCCAGCGGTGGCGTTGCCATACTGCGCGCCTTGCGCCAGCACGGCCTTGACCACGGCCTGTTTCGACGCGGCGGTGACGCGCAGGTTGATGAAGCCGGGACCGGCGATGTCGGCCGATTCCACCAGTTGCTTGCCGGCCGGGTTGTCCAGCAGCGCGGCAACGACCTTGGTGGCCAGTTCGCGCGGGTTCATTTTCAATTGCTTCGCCAGTTGCATGGCGATATTGCAGGCGACGTCGCCGTGCGCCGCATCGCGCGGGCGTTCCAGCACGACATTGGCGCTGACACCAGAGCCGTCGAGGATGGGGGCCAGGGCGGCGTTGAAGAGGGCGATGATCTCTTGTTTTTGTTGGGCAAGCATGTTCGTTGGGGCGGCGAGGCCGCGTAAGTAATCTTGGGAAAGCGGAGACCCGGTTTTGCGCGGGGTCAAACAGCCGACATTATACTGTTTTGCCACCACTGTAAACGAATGGCGGGGTGGGGCCGTGTCGCCAAATTCGCCGGTCTGAGCAAGAAACGGGCCAAAGCCGGGTTACAATGCTGCCTTTATATAGTTATTACGCGCGATTGACAGCCTCATGTGGCTGTCCCCGGCACCGGACAGCATCGGAGGCGGGCGCCGCCCCTCTCTGGAATTCCGACATGTCGAACAAATTGCGTCCCGTCCTGAAACTGAACAAACCCGCCACCCCGCCGGCGCCAGCCAAAGGCGCCCGTCCGGCGGCGGGCAAAGGGACGCCATACCAGGGCGGCAAGCCAGGCGCTGCCGGCGCGCCGCGCAGCGAGGGCGGTAAGCCCTTCCGCGAAGGTGGCGGCCGTCCCGCTCAGCCTGGTGGTGCACCGTTCACGCCGCAGCGTCCAGCGCGCAGCCGCGATGACGCCGCCGCAGGCAAGCCGCCATTGCGCGCCGAGCGTGCTGGCGATGAGGCACCATTCCGTACCGAACGCTTTAACCGCGACAGCGCCGGCCACGCGCCATACCGTGGCGCGGAAGTCAAATCCGCGCCGCCGCGCACCCCAAGCCCGGCCGCCGCACCGGTGGCGCGCCGCGCCGAGTTCAACCAAGACGGCCTGCGCCCGTCCTACCACCGCGACTTCAAAACCGCACCACAGACCAGCTTCAATGCGGATGTGAAACCCGATTCGCTGGCGTTCACGCTGCTGGGGGCCGCTGCCGCCGTGGTACGGGTGCGCGAAGGCATGGCCTTGCCGCAAGCACTGGCCATGGTGTTTAACGATACGCAGGCGACGCCGCAGGCGCGCGGCGCGATCCAGGATATCGCCTACCGCGCCATGCGCAAACTGGGCTGGAGCGACGCCCTGGTCGGCATCATGGCGCCGAAAGCGCCGGAGCCGATGGTGGGCGCGCTGCTGGCGTGCGCGCTGCCATTGATGGTGAAGGACGCCGACGGCAGCGAAGCGTACAGCCAGTTCACCGTGGTGGACCAGACCGTGACGGCGGCCGCGTCGCACCCGGACACGGCCCGCGCCAAAGCCATGATGAATGCCGTGCTGCGCCGCTTCCAGCGCGAACGCAAGGAATTGCTGGACGCACTGGACGGCAATTCGGTGGCGCAGTGGAATTATCCGCAGTGGTGGATCGACGCGGTGATCACGGCGTACCCGCATGACTGGCAAGCGGTGCTGGCCACCGGGAATCAGGCACCGCCGCTGACCTTGCGCGTCAATGCGCGCCGCGCCACGGTGGCCGACTACCTGGGCACGCTGGACGACGCCGGCATTGCCGCGACCCAGGTCGGGCCGTATGCGGTGCGCCTGGCCAAGCCGGTCGGCGTACACCAGATTCCCGGCTTTGATGACGGCGTGGTGTCGGTGCAGGATGCCGGCGCCCAGATGGCGGCGGCATTGCTCGATGTGCACGATGGCATGCGCGTGCTGGACGCCTGCGCGGCGCCGGGCGGCAAGACTTGCCACATTCTCGAATTGGCCGATGTTCGTCTGACGGCGCTCGATGCCGATGCCAAGCGTCTGGAGCGGGTCGGTGAAAACCTGCAGCGCCTGGGCCTGAGCGCCCAGTTGCAACCGGCCGAAGCCCAGCACGACAGCTGGTGGGATGGTCAGCCATTCGACCGTATCGTGGCCGACGTGCCGTGCACTGCGTCCGGCATCGTGCGCCGCCACCCGGATATCCGCTGGCTGCGCCGCAAGTCGGACACGCTCCAACTTGCAACACTTTCCCGTGAAATCCTCGACAACCTTTGGAAAATGCTGGCCCCCAATGGTAAATTGCTGTTCGTGACATGTTCGTTGTGGCCGCAAGAGTCCGAGGCGCAGGCGGCCGCTTTCGCGGTGCGCCATGGCGCGACCCGACTCGACGCGCCCGGCCAATTGCTGCCAACCGGCAGTGCCGAACAAGATCATGACGGTTTGTATTACGCATTGTTCCAGAAAGATGCGTAATCCTGCTGTCGTTGCCAACTTCCAATATTTATTAGATTTACAACGTACCGGCTTTCTTGTGACGCGACGCTTTTTTCGACAACTGGTCTTGCGGCTGCTGCAGTTGCTGATGATGCTCGCGTGCGTGTATCCGGCGCAGGCATCCGACGACACCATCGAAATCACGCGCAACTTTATTGAGGCGGCGGAAGAGGGCTATCGGCTGTCGGCCGCCTATTCGTTCGAGCTGAACCATGGGTTGGAAGATGCGCTGCTGCATGGTGTGCAGCTGTATTTCACCACCGAGGTCGAACTAACCCGGCCGCGCTGGTATTGGGTCGATGAAAAAGCCGTGCGGGTCAAGCGCACCGCCCGGATTTCCTACAATGTGCTGACGCGGCAATACCACGTCGGCATCGTCGGCAGCGTGCAGCAATCGTTCGCCACGCTCGACGATGCGCTGTTCCTGATCCGGCGCCCCAGCCGCTGGGTGATCGCCCAGCGCGGCCAGTTGAAGGTGGGGGAAGTCTATAACGTCTCGCTGCGCATGCGTCTGGACCGCGACTACCTGCCCAAGCCGATCCAGGTCAACGCCTTCAACAACAGTGAATGGCGCCTGGAAAGCAAGAAAACTTTCCAGTACAGGGCGGAATAAGTGACACCGGCATTGCGGTATGCGTTCGTCGTCGCCGGCGCGCTGGTCAGTATTTTGCTGTTCCTGCTGGCGTCGGCCTCGGATAATTCCGGCTTCTTCGACCGCTATTACGGCTGGCTGCTGGGACTGAACGCGGCGGTCGCGCTGGCGCTGCTGATCCTGGTCGGCGTGTCGCTGTTCCGCCTGTATTCCCGCTATAAAGCCGGCAAATTCGGTTCGCGCCTGATGACGCGCCTGGTGTTGCTGTTTGCCGGAATTGGCGTGTTGCCGGGGCTGGTGATCTTCCTGGTGTCGGTGCAATTCGTCTCGCACTCGATTGAATCGTGGTTTAACGTGCGGATCGAGGAAGCGCTCGACGCCGGCTTGAACCTGGGCCGCGATGCGCTCGACAAGGCCGTCATCGACCTCAGTACGCAAGCCAAGAAAACCTCCAGCCTGCTGGCGGAAGAACAGTTTTATGCGGCGCCCGCGATCCTGTCGCGCTTTGTGAAGACCCATCCCGGCACCCAGAGCGCCATCATTGTCGATGCCGAAGGTGGGCTGATCGTGTCCGCCACCGGGCCGCAACGGATTAATTTGTCGGCGGATTTACCGAATTCCTCGATGCTGGCCACGGCCAAGAGCGAACAATCGTATGCCATGGCCGAAGATGGCAGCGAGTTGCGCGATGACCGGGTCGGCGCGCCGCCACAGCCCGCGCCGGACGCCGCCAACCAGTTGCGGGTACGGGTGCTGATCGCGATTCCCGATCCGGTGCAACCGAATGGCGCGCACCTGGCGCCGCGCTACCTGCAAATCATCCAGGCGGTGCCGGTGCAGCTGGCCGCCAACGGCAAGATCCTGCGCACCGCCTACAGTGAATACAAAGAGCGCTTCGTGGCGCGGGTCGGCTTGCGCAAGATGTATATCGAGACGCTGACGCTGACCTTGCTGCTGGCGGTGTTTGGCGCGATCGCGGCGGCCTTCCTGATCGCCAATGACCTGGCGCAGCCGCTGCTGTTGCTGGCCGAAGGCACGCGCGCGGTGGCGGGTGGCGACCTGTCGCCGCGGCCGATTGTCGCCAGTTCCGATGAGCTCGGCACGCTGACGCAATCGTTCAATACCATGACGCGCCAGCTGTCCGATGCGCGCAGCGCCGTCGAGCGCAACCGCGCCGCCTTGCAGAATGCCAAGGCCCACCTGGAATCGGTGCTGGCCAATATGTCGGCCGGCGTGATGGTGCTCGATGGCGAATTCCGTCTGGTGTCCTGCAATGATTCCGTCGAGCGCATCTTGCAGCACGCCAGCGTCACCTTGATTGGCCAGCAGCTGACGCAGATTGAATCGCTGCAGGACTTTGCCAATGCCGTGGTGGCCGCGTTTTCCGCCCAGAGCGCGCATTCGTCGGCGGCCGGGCGCAATGCGCAGCGCCTGCACTGGCAGCGCCAGGTGGAAATTCCCCGTCCGCCTGGCAGCGAAGAAGAACATGACTTGACGCTCTTGATGCGCGGTTCGCGCCTGCCGGTTGAATCGGGCAGCGGCTATATCATCGTGTTTGACGATATTTCCGATGTGATTTCGGCCCAGCGTTCGATCGCCTGGGGCGAAGTGGCGCGCCGCCTGGCCCACGAAATTAAAAACCCGCTGACGCCGATCCAGCTGTCAGCGGAACGGTTGCAATACAAGCTTGAAAGCAAGCTTGAAGCGCAGCCGGACATCGACCTGCTGAACAAGGCCACCTCGACCATCGTCAACCAGGTGGCCGCCATGAAGCGCATGGTGGACGACTTCCGCGATTACGCCCGCACGCCGCCCGCCATCCTTGAATCCCTTGACCTGAATGCACTGGTGGAAGAGATCCTTAACCTGTACATTACCGGCGAAGGCAACGATATTATCCACCTGGCGTTGGCGCCGGATTTGCCGCAAGTATTGGGCGATTCCGGGCAGATGCGCCAGGTCATCCACAATTTATTGCAGAATGCACAGGATGCGATGGCGGACTTGCCGGCGGGTTCGGCCGCGCCCCGCATCGACGTCGTCACCGAGGCGATCCATTACCAGGGCGCGGACGGGGGAACCCGGACTGCCGTGCGCCTCGTAATTTCGGACAATGGCCCCGGATTTGCGCCTAAAATCCTGGCGCGTGCGTTCGAGCCGTATGTCACGTCGAAAGCCCGCGGCACCGGCCTGGGCCTGGCGATGGTGAAGAAGATTATCGATGAACACGGGGGACGGATCGATATCCAGAACCATGTCGATAGAAGTGGCGCATCGATGCTGATTTTGCTGTTAAAGTTGGCACCGGTGTAGTTGGCATAATATTGAAATACTAATAAAATCATCGCGAGCCGTGCAAGCACTACAATGCTTCATGTCCAGCGAAATGTATAAAAGGCAGGGATAGATGGCGAACATTCTGGTAGTCGATGATGAAATGGGTATCCGCGAGTTGCTCTCTGAAATTTTGAGCGACGAGGGGCATGCGATACAACTGGCAGAAAACGCGCAGCAGGCGCGCGAGGCGCGTGCGCAAGGCGCGCCTGATTTGGTCCTGCTTGATATCTGGATGCCGGATACCGATGGCGTCACCTTGTTGAAAGAGTGGCAGCGCGATGGTTTGCTGACCATGCCGGTGATTATGATGTCGGGTCACGCCACCATTGATACGGCGGTCGAAGCGACGCGTATCGGCGCACTGAACTTCCTGGAGAAACCGATCGCCATGCAAAAGCTGCTCAAAGCAGTGCAGGCGGGGTTGAGCCGTGCGCAGGAAGTGGCGCGCGCGCCTGCGATGGCGCCGCGTCCTGCGGTGGCGCCACCGCAGGAAGATGGCGCGATGGCCGCCGGCGCACCCTTTGCCGCCGCCAATCTGGCGCCCGGCCATGTCGCGGTGCGTGGCGCCAGCGTCAACACCGGTGAAGGTCACCTGTTCAACCTGTCGTTCGACTTGCCGCTGCGCGAAGCACGCGACGCGTTCGAGCGCATGTACTTCGAACACCACCTGGGCCGTGAAGGCGGTTCGATGACGCGGGTGGCGGAAAAAACCGGCCTCGAGCGTACCCACCTGTATCGCAAGCTCAAGCAACTGGGCGTCGAGCCTGGCAAGCTGGCCAAGAAGAACCAATGACGGCGCCTGCTGGCGGTCTGGCCGCCGGCGCACGGGGCGGCGACCCGCACGGTGACCGCCGCAACGAAGGCCGTGGTGACACGGCCGCGCCTGCGGGGCCGTCCGCACCGAGCCTGACCATCACCACGGTGGTCACCGGCCCCACGCCACGGGCCCGTGAAGCCGCCATCCATGCCGATATTGCGGCCCATCCCGCTGTTCCCACCGCCGTGATCCTGGAAGGCCTGGCCGACGCCCATTCGGCGCTGGCCGATTGCGGCCCGCAGGTGACTGTGGTGCGGATCGCGCCGGGTTGCCTGTGCTGCACCGGCAACCTGGTTTTGCGCGTATCATTGAATCGTCTGCTGCGCCGTCCACCGGCGCGGTTGTTGATCAGCTTGGCTAATGCGGAACATGCCGGGCAGTTGCACGGCATGCTGGAAAGCGCACCGTACGTTGGGTTGCTCACACTGGGAACCAACTGGCACGTTCGCCTTACTTGAATTCCCCGGCCAGGCCCTCACCTCCATGGTGTAGGCGGCACGCCCAGTGTCCGCCACTAGCGCGAAGGAAACGACATGAACCTGATCTATAACAGCGAGCAGTACAGCGTGGTCGAGTTTGGCGCCGACCGCGAACTGGAAGCGCTGCGGTTTGGCGGCTATGAAATTGTCGACAAGGGCGGCCAACGCGAGATCTTCATCGCCGGCCTGATGGCGCAAACGTTCCGGCGCGATGTCAACCGGCTGATTGCCGGCGAGCCCACCATGGAAGAGGTCGATGAATTCCTGGGCCATTACGAACCCCTGATGAGCCAGCCGGTCTTGCTGCATTGACTGCGGCGCCGGGCCTGGCCGCCCGGCTTTCCCTCGCCTGCGGGCGTCGCACATGATAAGGTGCGGGTTAACTCGTCACTTGCCTTATCTGCTCCATGTGCCAACTCCTTGGAATGAACTGTAACGTCCCGACGGACATCGTGTTCAGCTTTACCGGCTTCGCCATGCGCGGCGGCCGTACCGATACCCATCAGGATGGCTGGGGCATCGCGTTTTTCGAAGGCGCCGGCGTGCGCCATTTCGTCGACCACCAGCCGGCGGTCAGCTCGCCGATCGCCGACTTGATCAAGCACTATCCGATCAAATCCAAGAATGTCATTGCCCATATCCGCAAGGCCACGCAAGGTGAGGTGAACCTGGAAAACTGCCACCCGTTCGTGCGCGAACTGTGGGGCCGGTACTGGGTCTTTGCCCATAACGGCGACTTGAAGGCATTCCATCCGCAACTCGATGGCGCCTACCGGCCGGTCGGCACCACCGACAGCGAACGGGCCTTTTGCTACATCCTGCAAACCTTGCGCAATCGCTTTGGCGATGGCTGCCCGGGCCGCGACGAACTGCGTCCGGTGCTGGCGCAACTGGTGCGCGAGATCGCCGCGCATGGCACCTTCAACATGATGCTGTCCTCCGGCGGCGAACTGTGGGCCCATTGCTCGACCAACCTGCATTACCTGGTGCGGCAATATCCGTTCGAGACGGCCCTGCTGTCGGATGAGGATGTGAAGGTCGATTTTTCCGAAGTCACGACGCCCAACGATCGCGTCGCCGTCATCGTGACCCAGCCACTGACCACCAATGAACAGTGGACGGCCTTTGCCCAAGGGGAACTGAAATTGTTTGTTGATGGCCTGCCGGAACATGGCTTGCCACCTGAAATTCTCCGCGACAAGGGCGACGATTGATGCCAAAATATCAGTAAAAATCCAAGAACACTCAGTTTCTGTTGCCGATTGGCAAATTTCGGCACATTTCTAGTCTCCACCAGCAGGAAAGCGTCATGATCGATCTCTCTTCCCACGATTCCGCCTCGAAAAACTTGCGTGTGCGTGAGTTTTATCTTGGAAGGCAGCCGATGCTGGACCGTAACCAAGCCTTGTTTGGCTATGAGTTGTTATTCCGCAACGCTCCGATCGGCCCCGCCAATGTCACCTCCGAACTCGGCGCGACGGCGTCGGTGATTGCCCACGCGGCCCAGTTGGGCATGGAAAAAGTCATTGGCGACGCGCTGGGTTTCGTCAATGTCGACGCCGACACCATCATGAGCGATATCTGGGGCTTCCTGCCGAAGGAAAAAGTCATCCTGGAAATCACGGAAAACATGGAGGCCACGCCGCCGGTACTGTCGCGCATGGCCGAACTGGTGGAACAGGGTTTCCGTTTCGCGCTCGATGACGTGACGGCGGAAACCGGCCAGGTGCAGGCGTTGTTGCCGCTGATCGATTACGTCAAAATGAGCATGCGCAATGCGGACTTGCCGACCCTGATGAAACTGGCGCCCCGCTTCAAGCAGGATGGCAAGAAGCTGGTGGCGGAAAAAGTCGAAACGCGCGACGAATTCAAGAATTGCCTGGAACTAGGCTTTGATTTCTTCCAGGGCTACTATTTTGCCAAGCCGATCATCATGAGCGGCAAGAAGCTGTCGCCGTCGCAGCTGGCGCTGATGGAACTGATGACGCTGGTGACGTCCGATGCGGACAATGCCGATATCGAACGCGCCATCAAGAAAGACGTGTCGTTGGCGCTGAACTTGCTGCGCCTGGTGAATACGCCGGCCGTCGGCGCGCGCCAGCGCATTGATTCGCTGAGCCAGGCCGTCACGATCCTGGGGCGCCGCCAGTTGCAGCGCTGGCTGCAAATCATGCTGTATGCGGAACCTGCCAAGCGCGGCCACAGCATGACGCCGCTGTTGATGCTGGCCACCACGCGCGGCCGCCTGCTGGAGCTGCTGGCCCATAAACTGCGTCCGAAACACCAGCATGTCTCGGACATCGCCTTCACGGTCGGCATCATGTCGCTGATGGATACCTTGTTCGGCATGCCGATGGAAGAAATCCTCACGCAAATTCCGGTCATCGATGAAGTGTCCGATGCGCTGATGTATCGCCAGGGCTTCTTCGGCGAATTGCTGCAGTTGGCCGAGTGCCTGGAACAGGTCGAGGAAATGGACCATAAGATCGATCCGACCCTGCGCGATCTGGAAATGTCGACCGACGAACTGGTGGAGCTGGAAGTGGCCGCGTTCGAGTGGAGCGATAATGTGGTGCGCTACGCGATCTAAATAAAAAACCGGCCAAGGCCGGTTTTTTTTCGGTTGTGCTGCAAACTGCGCCATTTGCGGCGGAGACCCGTCAGCCGCCCGCCATCGTTACAGGTTCGGCGCCAGCCAGCGCTCCACATCTTCCTTGCTGGCGTTGCGGCGCTTGACCATGTCTTCGAGCTGGTCGCTTTCGACTTTACCGACCACGAAGTACTTCGAGTCCGGGTGCGCGAAGTAGAAGCCGGACACGGCGGCGCCCGGATACATGGCGAACGATTCGGTCAACTCCATGCCGATTTCTTCGGCGTGCAGGTGATGGAACATGTCAGCCTTGACGGTGTGCTCCGGGCAGGCCGGGTAGCCTGGCGCCGGACGGATGCCCTTGTACGCTTCCTTGATCAACTGCTCGCTGGTGAGCGCTTCGTCGGCCGCATAGCCCCACAAGTCTTTGCGCACACGCTCGTGCATGTATTCGGCGAACGCTTCGGCCAGGCGGTCGGCCAGCGCTTTGAGCATGATCGATGAGTAATCATCGTGCGCGTCTTCGAAGCGCTGTTCATATTTTTCAATGCCCAGGCCGGTGGTCACGGCGAACATGCCGATGTAATCCTTGATGCCGGATTCCTTCGGCGCGATGAAGTCCGACAGGCACTGGTTGGGACGCTGCACGCCATCGATGACGGGTTTGACGCCTTGCTGGCGCAAACCGTAATAGGTGAACGCCACCTGTTCGCGCGATTCATCGGTGTAGACCTCGATGTCGTCATGGTTGACGCTGTTGGCCGGCAGCAGCGACACCACGCCGTTGGCGGTCAGCCAGCGGCCATCGATCAGTTTTTTCAGCAATTGCTGGCCTTCCTGGTACACCTTGGTGGCCGCTTCGCCGACCACGCTGTCGGTCAGGATGGCGGGGAAGGGGCCGGCCAGGTCCCAGGTCTGGAAGAACGGGCCCCAGTCGATGTACTGCGCCAGGGTGGCCAGATCGACGTTCTTGAACACGCGGCGGCCGATGAATTTCGGGCGCACCGGCGCGCTGGCGCCATCGAAGGCCAGCTTGGCCTTGTTGGCGCGCGCCGCCGCCAGCGACACCGATGGCAGCGCTTTCTTGTTGGCGTGCTGTTCGCGGATGCGGGCGTAATCGTGTTCGATCTCTTCGATGTACTGGTCGCGGCTTTCCGGTGTCAGCAGCGATTGCGCGACCGAGACCGAGCGCGATGCATCGGGCACGTAGACCACCGGGCCGTCATAGTTGTGCGAGATTTTTACGGCCGTGTGGGCGCGGCTGGTGGTGGCGCCGCCGATCAGCAGCGGAATCTTCATCATGCGGAAGTGGTCGTCGCGCTGCATCTCGCGCGCCACGTGGGCCATTTCTTCCAGCGACGGCGTGATCAGGCCGGACAAGCCGATGATGTCGGCGTTTTCGACCTTGGCGCGCGCCAGGATTTCCGAGGCCGGCACCATCACGCCCATGTTGACCACTTCGAAGTTATTGCACTGCAAGACCACCGACACGATGTTCTTGCCGATGTCGTGCACGTCGCCCTTCACGGTGGCGATCACGATCTTGCCCTTCGGCTTGGCCACGATGCCGGTACGCGCTTCTTCGGCTTTCTTTTCTTCTTCGATGTACGGAATCAGGTGCGCCACGGCCTGCTTCATGACGCGCGCCGATTTCACCACCTGCGGCAGGAACATCTTGCCCTGGCCGAACAGGTCGCCAACGATGTTCATGCCGTCCATCAGCGGGCCTTCGATCACATTGATCGGACGCCCGCCGGCGTTCAGCACTTGCAGGCGCATTTCCTCGGTGTCGTCGGTGATCCACTGGGTGATGCCGTGCACCAGCGCGTGCGCCAGGCGTTTTTCGACCGGGGCGTTGCGCCATTCCAGGTTTTGTTCCTGGGCCTTGCCGCCGGCTTTCAAGGTCGCGGCAATTTCAATCATGCGTTCGGTCGAGTCGTCGCGGCGGTTCAGCACCACGTCTTCGACCCGTTCGCGCAGTTCCGCCGGCAAGTCGTCGTAGACGCCGACCATGCCCGCGTTGACGATGCCCATCGTCATGCCGGCTTTGATGGCGTGGTACAGGAACACGGTGTGGATCGCTTCGCGCGCCGGGTCGTTGCCACGGAACGAGAACGACACGTTGGAGACGCCGCCGGAAATCTTCGCGTGCGGCAGGTTGTCCTTGATCCAGCGGGTGGCGTTAATAAAGTCCACCGCATAGTTGTTGTGTTCTTCGATACCGGTGGCCACGGCAAAGATGTTCGGGTCGAAGATGATGTCTTCCGGCGGGAAGCCGACTTGGTCGACCAGCACGCGGTAGGCGCGCTCGCAGATTTCAATCTTGCGCTCGAAGGTGTCGGCCTGGCCTTTTTCATCGAAGGCCATGACGATCACGGCGGCGCCATAGCGGCGGCACAGCTTGGCCTGGCGGATGAATTCTTCCTCGCCTTCCTTCATCGAAATCGAGTTGACGATGGACTTGCCCTGCACGCATTTCAGGCCGGCCTCGATCACCGACCACTTGGACGAGTCGATCATGATCGGCACCCGGGAAATGTCCGGTTCCGACGCGATCAGGTTCAGGAAGCGCGTCATGGCCGCCTGCGAGTCGAGCATCGCCTCGTCCATGTTGATGTCGATCACCTGGGCGCCGTTTTCGACCTGCTGGCGCGCCACCGACAAGGCTTCGTCGTATTGCTCGTTAAGAATCATGCGCGCAAACGCTTTCGAGCCGGTCACGTTGGTGCGCTCGCCGACGTTGACGAACAGCGAGTCGTCATCGATGGTGAACGGCTCCAGGCCGGACAGGCGCTGCGCGATTTTGACTTCCGCAATGGTGCGCGGGGTGGCGTCGGCCAGCAGCGCCGCGATGGCCTGGATGTGGTCCGGCGTGGTGCCGCAGCAGCCGCCCGCCACGTTGATAAAGCCGGCATCGGCGAATTCACGCAGCAGCGCCGAGGTGTCGGCCGGCAGCTCGTCGAAGCCGGTGTCGCTCATCGGGTTGGGCAAACCCGCGTTCGGGTAAATGCAGACGTAGGCGTCGGCGATTTGCGACAGTTCTTCCGCATACGGACGCATCAGCGCGGCGCCCAGTGCGCAATTCAGGCCGATCGTCAGCGGGCGCGCGTGGCGCACGGAATTCCAGAATGCCGACACGGTCTGGCCCGACAGGATGCGCCCGGAGGCGTCGGTCACGGTGCCGGAAATCATCAGCGGCAAGCGCTCGATCTCGGGACGTTCGTCGAAATACTGGTCGATCGCGAACAGCGCCGCCTTGCAGTTCAAGGTATCGAAAATGGTTTCCACCAGCAGCACGTCCGAGCCGCCATCGACCAGGCCGCGCACCTGTTCATAGTACGACGCGACCAGCTGGTCGAAGGTGATGTTGCGGGCGGCCGGGTCGTTGACATCCGGCGAGATGGACGCGGTCTTCGGCGTCGGGCCGAGGGCGCCGCAGACGAAGCGCGGCTTGTCCGGTGTGCTGTATTTCGCGGTCGCGGCCTTGGCCAGCTTGGCCGCTTCGACGTTCATCTCATAGGCCAGGTGGGCCATATGGTAGTCGTCCTGCGCGATCGAGGTGGCGCCGAAGGTGTTGGTCTCAATCAGGTCGGCGCCGGCAGCCAGGTAGCGCTCGTGGATTTCCTGGATCACGTGCGGCTGCGTCAGCGTCAGCAGCTCGTTATTGCCTTTGACGAACAGTTCGCGCGCGCCGCTATTAGCGGGCGCCGCGAAGTCGACGAAACGGCCGCTCGGGCCACCGCGATACGCCAGCTCATCGAGCTTGTATTGCTGGATGATGGTGCCCATGGCGCCATCCAGGAACATGATGCGGCGCGCGAGGATCTCGCGTAACTGCGCTTCGGTCTTGGAGACGGGGGGCTTGGCTGTATTCGTCATTGCAGGCTTTCTAGGCTTTTTTGGACTGGGGAATGCGGGATTTACTACCGGGTCTAAGATTATACGTCAACCCTGCCGGTCATATCGGCGGGCCCTCTAATACCGGATATCCCGATGTTCCTTTAAAATGTTCCTCTATGAAAATTACTGTCATCATCTCCGCGCACAAGAAGCGCCGGGAAATGGAATTCGTCCTGGCCGGTTATGCGGCGCAGCGCCGCCCGGCCGATCAAATCATTGTGTCGCAGGATGGCGAATTCCCTGAAATCGCCGCAGCGATTGCCAGCAGTGCGCACCTGAACTTGCCATTGCTGCATTTGACCCAGGAGCACCGCGGCTTCGGCAAGTGTCGCGCGCTGAACGCGGCGATCTTGCGGGCCTCCGGCGACCTGTTGCTGTTTACCGATGGCGATTGCGTGCCGCGCGATGATTTCGTGGAAACCTATGTGAATTTGATGCGGCCCGGGATTTTCCTGGCCGGCGGCAGCCATATCAGTCTGCCGGAGCCGTACCACCAGGCGCATGACCTGGTCCCGGACATCCGCAGCCAGCGCCTGTTCGACTATGACTTCCTGAGTGGCATCGACGGCTTTTCCAAGAGCCGCAACCGGCTCTTGCGCCAGCCGCGCCTGCAGCGGTTTTACGATTTCCTGTCGCCCCGCAACGTGTTTTCCGGCGCCAATTCCTGTGCCTGGCGCGACGATGTGCTGAAGGTGGGGGGCTTCGATGAAAGCATGGCGTATGGCGGCGAAGACCAGAACATCGGCCTGCGTCTGAACAATATTGGGATCAAGGGGGTGCGGGCGCGCCATTCCATCGTTAGTCTGCACCTGGACCATGGGCGTGGTTATTACGACGCGGCGCTACACCAGGCGAACAAGGACTGGAACCGGGAAGTGCGCAGCAATAAATATGTGTTTCCGCGGGTGTCGCCGATCCGGCAGATGGGCGAGCACGGCAGCCGGCAGAAATAACAGCTTGCGCACTGCCGGTTCAGTGCGAAGGGGCATGCAAGGACGGCGCGCGGCATCATAACAAGCCGTGCGCCGTCCGTCTCGCTACCGGTTAAACGATGCCGGTGACGATGGTGACGTTGCCCACAATCTGTGCTTCCTGATTTTGCGCCTGGCCCATGATATTCTGCGTGGCGATCTGCGCGAAACTCTGGACCAGGTCGCCACGCGTGGCGCCGTGTTGCAGCGCGTCCGTCCAATAGGCCACGCCTGCGTCGTCACCGGCGCGATTGAACGTGTGCTGGTACAGCTGCTGCACAAAGGTGGTGTTATCGAGCAGTGCGTACGGTGCGAATTCGGTCGAATGGGTGAATGCCTCGGCAATTTGCTTCAGCGAGCCACCTCCGCGGCCAACATCGAACCAGTAGTCGAGGCCGCCCGCGTCGGCGTATCGTCCGAAAGCGGTATGGTAGAGGTTGGCGATGCTGGCCTCGATACTATCTTTCGCAAACACCAGCGCTTTGCCATTGTCCAGTTGCACATACTGGATTTTCGAGATGTCGGTCGCCTTGTTGGTGGCCGTGTTGGTGACCACCGCGTGGCCGTTGTTGACCGTGACCTGGTAGTTGGTGGGCGCGCCGGCCAGTTTGACCACGGCATAATCGCCCGAGCCGCCGACAATGGTACTGTTGCCCAGACCCGCGTACACGGTATCAACCCCGGCCCCGGTTGAGACCGTGCTGTCGCCGGTACCCAGGATGACTTGGGTATTGCGCGCATCCATGACAACGATCTTGTCGTTGCCGGCCGAACCGACCACCACGCGATCGACCCGGGTTTGATCACCGGATGGTACGGTGGCGGCGGCATCGTTGAGCGTGGCGATCACGCCGCCACGGCCCTGGAAGATCACCACAGGGGCGTTTGCCGGCGGCTTGATGGTGGTTGCTGTGGTATCAGACGTGGTCACCAGCACGACTTCCGCACCGGAGGCGACGGTTACGTTGCCACTGGCATCGGGCGCAACCTGGTCGAAGCGGACCGTGGTGTCGTTAGTCTTGGTGGTCAATGCCAGGATGGTGTTGATGGTGGTATCGCTAAACACTGCCGGATTGCTGGTCTGGAGTGTCGTCGCGGTGGTTGATGCTTCGGTATCGTACATAATCACCTCGGGGATTGAAAGGGATAGGCCAGCATGTGTGGTAAAACATGTAATGCCAATTGGAAAATTTTACCCCTCCCCGCTGAAATTTGGGGGGAGGAGTTGAAAATTCAGGGGAGTCTATGCAACATTGCCGTGGCTGCCAAGGCAATGTCGCAACGCCGGCGATCGGTTCGCCAGCGTTGCCGAATCAATCAAAGCGCAGGCTGTCCAGCGGGAAGCCCTTGATGAATTCCGCCGCCGGCAGGCGCTTGCCGCCCGGTTTTTGCAATTCCGTCAGGCGCAGCGCGCCGGAACCGCAGGCCACCACGATGCCATGCTGCGCATCGGCCGCCAGCACCTGGCCGGCCGGCGCCGAACTGTCGGCGTCCAGTACCTCGGCCTGCCACAGTTTGATGGTGACGCCGTTGACGACCGCGTGGGCGCCGGGGAAGGGATTGAAGGCGCGGATCTTGCGGCCGATCTCTTGCGCGGACGCTGTGAAATCCAGTGCCGCTTCCTCCTTGCTGATCTTGGCCGCGTAGGTGACGCCGGCTTCCGGCTGCGGCACCGCTTCGATGATGCCTTGTTCCATCTTCTGCATGACTTTGACGCACATGGCGGCGCCCATCGCGGCCAGCTTGTCGTGCAGCAGGCCGGTGGTGTCATGCGGGCCGATCGGCAAGCGCTCGATCAGCAGCATCGGGCCGGTATCGAGGCCTTCCTCCATTTGCATGATGGTCACGCCGGTTTCCGCATCGCCCGCTTCAATCGCGCGGTGGATCGGGGCGGCGCCGCGCCAGCGTGGCAACAGTGAACCGTGGATATTGATGCAGGGCTTGATGTCGAGCGTGCTGCGCGGCAAGATCAGGCCGTAGGCCGCCACCACCATCGCATCGTACTCGGTGGCCAGCAGGCGCTCGTGCGCTTCCTTGGCCTCGGCGGCGAGCTGCGGGTCCTTGCTGTCCATGCGCAGCGACAGCGGCTGGGCCACCGGGATGTTGTGGGCGACGGCGTATTGCTTGACGGCGGATGGCTGCAAATGCATGCCGCGGCCGGCCGGGCGGTCGGGCTGGGTCAGGACCAGCGGGATCTCGAAGCCTGCCTGATGCAGGGCTTGCAGTGCGACTGCCGCGAATTCCGGCGTGCCGGCGAAGACGATTTTCATTGGATTCCTCTCGAATGGCGGACGCGCGGCAGGCCGGGCTTGCCGGCCCGGCCGCAGAAAGATCTGGTTGACCGGATCAGCGGCGGCGGTGAGCGCGGGCGGCTTCGTCGCGCGCGATTTCGCGTTCTTCCTTGACCATTTTGGTCTTGATGCGGTTGCGCTTCAAGGGCGACAGGTATTCGACGAACACTTTACCCATCAAATGATCCATTTCGTGCTGGATGCACACGGCCAGCAAGCCATCGGCTTCCACTTCAAAGGTCTGGCCCTTGATGTCCTGGGCGCGCACCTTGACGCGGGCCGGACGCTCCACGCCGTCGTAGACGCCGGGCACCGACAGGCAGCCTTCATCGTAGACCTGCTTTTCATCGCTGGCCCAGATGATTTCCGGATTGACGTAGGCGGTCAGGCCGCTCTTGTCTTCGGTGACGTCGATGATCATCAGGCGTTCGTGCACATCCACCTGGCTGGCCGCCAGGCCAACGCCGGGGGCGTCGTACATGGTCTCAGCCATGTCGTCGACCAGTTTGGCCAGGCGGGCATCGAATACGGTGACGGGCTTTGCAACTTTGTGCAGGCGCGGATCGGGATAGCGGAGGATATTGAGTATGGACATGCGGGTGTCAGAGACTTAAAAATACAACAAGGCTGGCCAGCAACGCAGCACGTGCGCGGTGTGACTGTTCTTGTGAGTTCAGGGTATTATGGGCAGAGATTTGATTCACTGCGGCAATTTATTGCGCCAATGCCTTTGGTGGGAAAGGCTTTTATCAATGAAAAATTTTAGCACAGTCGGTGCACGCCTGACGATTGCCTGCCTGATTTCCAGTGCCATGGTCTCCGGTGCGCATGCCATGACGTGCGATTTTCGCCCCAATGCGCCCGACCAGCACGTGGTCGTCAAGGGCGATACCTTATGGGGTATTGCCGGCCGCTTCCTCGACCAGCCTTGGTGCTGGCCGCAGGTGTGGGGCATGAACAAAGAGGAAATCAGCAATCCCCACTGGATTTATCCGGGCCAGATTGTGTATTTTGACCGCAAGGAAGGCCGTTTGCGGCTGGGTACGCCGATTGGCGGCACCGCCGGCAACCCGTCGGATTGGCGCCTGCAGCCGCAAGTGCGGATGGAAGGGCTGGGCAAGGATGCCGTCAAGTCGATCCCGAACGGCTTGATCGAACCCTTCCTGTCGCAGCCGCTGATCATTGAAAACGATGAGTTGAAGAATGCGCCCCGCATCATTGCCGCGCCAGAGGGCCACGTGTTCCTGGGCAAGGATGAAAAAGCCTATGTGCGCGGCGACCTCAAGGAGGGCACATCGTTCCAGGTGTTTCGTCCCGGCAAGCCGCTGAAAGATCCCGAGACCCAAGCCGTGATCGGCCAGGAAGCGTTTTACCTGGGCATGCTGAAACTGGTGGCGCCGGCCGCGCCCGGTTCCGAAGTGCATACCTTTATCGTGGCCACCGCCAAGGAAGAAATGGGCAAGGGCGATTTGCTGATGCAAATGCCGCCCTCGCCGATGAACCATTTCGTGCCGCACCCGCCGGAGCGCCAGGTCAACGCGGCGGTGGTGGCGATTTATGGCGGCGTGGCCCATGCGGGACAGAACCAGGTGGTTTCGGTCAATCGGGGCAAGCTTGACGGACTCGATGTCGGCTCCGTTCTGCAGTTGTACCATCGGGGGAAGACGGTCACCGATCCGGGCGCCAGCAAAGGCTGGCACAACATGGGTGACCCGAAGGTCAAGCTGCCCGATGAACAAGTGGGCAGCTTGTTTATCTTCCGCGTGTTCAAGCATATTTCCTATGGCTTGATCATGCAGGTGACTGAGCCTGTCGAGGTGGGCGACGTCGCCAAATCGCCGGAGTAACCAACGCCGTGCACGCCACGGATGCCCTTGCCGCAGCATTACCCGGCAGCTTGCGCGACGCGGCTGCCTGGTTGCGCCTGGCGGAAACGCCCCACGTCGGACCGGTCGCCGCCAAGGCGCTGCTCGCGGAAGTGCCCGACCCTGCCGCACTGTTTGACACCGATCCGGCGTTACTGGCCGCCTGGCTGGCGGAAGTGCCGGGTTGTCACGTCGAGGCCGCCGTGCGCGCCTTGCGCGAACCGACACCCGGCTGGCTGGCGCAGGTGGGGCGCATGGCTGAGCATGCGCTGGCCTGGGCGGCGCAGCCGGGTCGCAGCCTGCTGGTGGTGGGCGACGCGGATTACCCGTCACGCTTGCACGCCATCGTCGACCCGCCGGTGCTGCTCTATATAGAAGGGGACCGTTCGCTGTTGAGCCGGCCGGCGGTCGGCGTGGTGGGCGCGCGCAAGGCCAGCGCCCAGGGCCTGGTCCATGCCGGGCAGTTTGCCAGGGGACTGTCGCAGGCGGGGCTGGTGGTGGTGTCCGGGCTGGCGCTGGGCATCGATGCGGCCGCGCACCATGGAAGCATGAACGGCCCCGGCTCCACGGTGGCGGTGATCGGCACCGGGATCGATGTGGCTTATCCCCGGCGCAACCTGGCGTTGATGCGGCAAATCGCGCAACAGGGCTGCATCGTCAGTGAATATCCATTGGGCACGCCGCCACGGCCCGAGCACTTCCCCAGGCGCAACCGCATCCTCAGTGGTCTGTCGCTCGGGGTCCTGGTGGTGGAGGCGGCGGCGCAATCGGGCTCGCTGATCACGGCCCGGCTGGCCGCCGACCAGGGCCGCGATGTGATGGCGATTCCCGGATCGATCCACGCGCCGCTGGCGCGCGGCTGCCATGAACTGATCCGCAAGGGCGCCATCCTGGTGGAGTCGGTCGAGCAGGTGCTCGAGGTGGTGCGTCCTGGCACCAGCAGCAGCGGCGGGGCGGTCTCGGACAAGGCGCAACGGCGCGCGGCGGTGCATGGCGAGTTGGCGCAATTGCTGGTGGCGCTGGGGCACGATCCGGCGCCGGCCGAGGCGCTGGCGCGGCGGGCCGGCTTGCCGCTGCCGGACACACAGGGCCATTTATTGGCGCTGGAATTGGCGGGTTTGGTCGAGAGATTGCCTGGTGGAATCTATCAAAGCTTGCAAAACTGAGGCCACCGCGATTCAATTTCGGGGCTTGTGTTTCGCCGATCTTAACTGTTAGAGTAGCGCCATGTTCGACATCCTGGTTTATCTCTATGAGACTTATTACCGTCCCGACGCGTGCCCTGAGCCTGCCGCGCTGGCACGGAAGCTGTCGGCCGTCGGTTTCGACGACATGGAGATTTCCGAAGCGCTCGTCTGGCTGACAGACTTGAATGCCATGGCCGGCGCCGCACAGGCGTCGACGGCAGCTTCCACTGGTATTCGCTATTATGTGGAAGAAGAGCGGGATGTGTTGGGCACACAGGCGATCGGCTTCATCCAGTTTTTGGAAAGCGCACAAGTGCTGTCGCCCTTGCAGCGTGAAATCGTCATCGAGCGCGCGCTGGCATTGAACGAAGTCCCTGTGTCGCTGGGCAAACTGAAGATCATTGTCTTGCTGGTGTTGTGGAGCCAGGGCAAGGAACCGGATGCGCTGATGTTCGATGATCTGTTCGCTTCGGATGAAGACCAGTTGCCGCGCCTGTTGCACTGACACGCCCACCACTGCTTGGCCATTTCGCTCGTGCATTTCGATGCGTGCCGCGCCGTCACTACCGTATAAAAAGAGAATTCAACACTATGACCAAAACCCTCATCATCGCCGAGAAGCCTTCTGTCGCGAACGATATCGCGAAGTCGCTGGGCGGCTTTACCAAGCACGATGAGTACTTTGAATCCGACGAGTATGTGCTGTCGTCCGCCGTCGGTCACCTGCTGGAAATCGCCGTTCCAGAGGAATACGATGTCAAGCGCGGCAAATGGAGCTTTACGCACCTGCCGATGATTCCGCCGTACTTTGCGCTGAACCCGATTGCCAAGACGGAATCGCGCCTCAAGGTGTTGAACAAGCTGATCAAGCGTAAGGATGTCACCGCCCTCATCAACGCATGTGACGCGGGCCGTGAAGGGGAGTTGATTTTCCGTTTGATCGCGCAAAACGCCAAGGCCAAGCAACCGATCCAGCGCCTGTGGCTGCAATCGATGACGCCGGCCGCGATCCGCGATGGTTTTTCCCGCTTGCGCAGCGACGATGAAATGCTGCCGCTGGCCGATGCCGCGCGCTGCCGTTCGGAGGCGGACTGGCTGATCGGGATTAACGGCACCCGCGCCATGACGGCCTTCAACTCGAAAGAAGGCGGTTTTTATCTGACCACGGTGGGCCGCGTGCAGACGCCGACCTTGTCGATCGTGGTCGAGCGCGAAGAAAAGATCAAGAAATTCGTGGCGCGCGATTACTGGGAAGTGCGCGCCGAATTCATTTGCGCGGCCGGTGTGTATGAAGGCCGCTGGCTGGACACGAAGTTCAAGAAAGACGAGCACGACCCGGAAAAGAAAGCCGAACGCCTGTGGTCGAAAGCCGCCGCGGAAAGCATCGTGGTCGCCTGCAAGGGCAAGACCGGCATCGTGACGGAAGAGTCGAAGCCGACCACGTCGATGGCGCCCGGCCTGTTCGATTTGACCAGCTTGCAGCGTGAGGCCAACGGCCGCTTCGGTTTCTCGGCCAAGAACACGCTGGGCCTGGCGCAGGCGCTGTATGAAAAGCACAAAGTGCTGACGTACCCGCGTACCGATTCGCGCCACTTGCCGGAAGACTACCTCGACACCACCAAGCAGGTGCTCGATACGCTCAGCGAGAACAACAATTACCATCAGTTTGCCAAGCAGATCCTGGCCAAGGGCTGGGTCAAGCCGAACAAACGCATCTTCGACAACACCAAGATTTCCGATCACTTTGCCATCATCCCGACCGGCACCGTGCCGAAAGGCTTGTCGGAGCCGGAACAGAAACTGTACGACCTGGTGACGCGCCGCTTCATGGCGGTGTTCTTCCCTGCGGCCGAATTCCTGGTCACCACCCGCTTCACCGATGTGTCGGGCCATCAGTTCAAGACTGAAGGCAAGGTCATGACCAATCCAGGCTGGATGGCGATTTACGGCAAGGATACGACCGACGACAAGGAAGGCGGCGGCAATCTGGTGGCGGTGCAAAAGGGCGAGAACGTCCACACCGAGAAAGTCACGCCAAATGCCCTGGTGACGAAGCCGCCGGCGCGCTACAACGAGGCGACTTTGCTGTCGGCCATGGAAGGCGCGGGCAAGCTGGTTGACTCGGACGAGTTGCGCGATGCGATGGCCGGCAAAGGCCTCGGTACCCCGGCCACGCGCGCCGCCATTATTGAAGGTTTGCTGACGGAAAAATACCTGCTGCGGGAAGGCCGCGATCTGATCCCGACCGCCAAGGCGTCGCAACTGATGACGTTGCTGCACGGCCTGGGCGTCGATGAATTGACGGCGCCGGAATTGACCGGCGAGTGGGAATACAAGCTGTCGCAGATGGAGAAGGGCAAGATTTCGCGCGAAGAATTCATGCGTGAAATTGCCCAAATGACGCAGATTATCGTCAAGCGCGCCAAGGAATACGACAACGATACGATCCCCGGCGATTACGCGACGCTGCAGACGCCGTGTCCGAATTGCGGTGGCACCGTCAAGGAAAACTACCGCCGTTTCGCGTGCACCAAGTGCGAATTCTCGATGACGAAAACGCCGGGCAGCCGCCAGTTTGAAATCAGCGAAGTGGAAGAATTGCTGAAGGAGCGCACCATCGGCCCGCTGCAAGGTTTCCGTTCGAAGATGGGCCGTCCGTTTGCCGCCATCCTGCGCATCGTGCGCGATGAAGAGATCAAGAATAGCAAGCTGGAATTCGACTTCGGCCAGAATGACGAAGAAGGCGAAGATGGCGAGGGCGTCGATTTCTCGAACCAGACGCCGGTCGGTGCTTGCCCCAAGTGCACGGGTAACGTGTATGAAATGGGCCTGGCCTACGTGTGCGAACACACGGTGGCGAAACCGAAGGCGTGCGACTTCCGTTCCAGCCGCATCATCCTGCAGCAGGAAATCCTGCCGGAACAGATGACCAAGCTGCTCAATGATGGCAAGACCGATTTGCTGCCGGGCTTCATTTCGCAGCGCACGCGCCGGCCGTTTAAAGCCTTCCTGGTCAAGGGCAAGGATGGCAAGGTCAGCTTTGAGTTCGAAGAGCGCAAGGCCAAGCCGGGCGCCAAGACCAAGGCCGCCAGCGACGATGGCGCGGCCACCGACGGTGCAGCGGACGCGGCGCCGGCCAAAAAACCGGCGGCTAAAAAAGCCGCCGCCAAGCCGGCTGCGAAGCCGGCCGCCAAGGCTGCGGCGAAGCCCGCAGCGAAAAAAGCCCCGGCCCGCAAAGCCGCCGCAGCAGCAAAATAAACCACCATCAATTGGTGCAAGAACGGGACTTCGGTCCCGTTTTTTTTGCCAGAAATTTCCAAATACCAAAAAGGTGCCAGGCCCCTAATTTGGATTTGGAAAGTTTTGGCCGCACTCATCTCGGTGAGTATTTGTTTCCGCGTGTTACGGCTATTGCACTGCGGGAAAAATCCTGTGCATAATTGCGAAATTTGCAATTCTCGCAAGGAAATAATGCCATTCCCATTGACCCGCATCGCCATGGCGATCGCACTGCTGGGCGCCGCTGCCACCGCGCTGGCGCAGCAGGCCGACAGCAAGGCGGGCGGCGCGGACGCCGCGTCATCGGCCGCCCCCGCAGCAATCACCGCCAAGCGTGATCAGACCATCCAGCGCGTCGAAGTCAAAGCCGATACGCAAGCCTACGATCCGCGCCGCGACGATACCGCCAGCAAGACCATCCTCAGTCACGAAGAAATCATCAAGTATGGCGACACCAATGTGTTCGACGTGCTGAAGCGCGCGCCCGGCGTGACGGTGATCGGTAACGCCATCCGCATGCGCGGCCTGGGTAATGGTTATACGCAAATCCTCGTCAATGGCGAGCGGCCGCCACCAGGGTTCTCGATGGACACGGTGACGCCGGAGCAGATCGAGAAAATCGAAGTGATCCGCGCGGCGACGGCGGAGCACTCGATGCAGGCGATTGCCGGCACCATCAATATCGTGCTCAAAAAAATTGTGTCCAAGCCGCAGCGCGACTTGCGCGTCAATCTCAGCCATTCCGATGAAGGCAGCAATGTGTTCATGACGGGCACGCTGGCCGACCGGGTCGACAACCTGTCGTACTACCTGAACACCATGCTCGGGTATAACGAAGGCGGCAGTCCCAGCGCCTCGACCGACCGCTTCCTGACGCCGCAAGGCGAGCTGGTGCAATGGCGCGATACGGTGTCAATGTCGCGCAACCGCTGGAACATGCTGGGCCTGCAGCCGCGCCTGAATTGGAAGCTGCCCGACGATGAGCAATTAAATCTCAGTGGCTTCTTGCAAGCCTCGGGCACGTCCAATGACTGGCAGGCGCGGAGCACCAACCGCAAAGGCAGTTTCGGCAACCCCGACTATGCCATTCGCAGCAGCGATGCCGATAACCATGGCCTGTTTGCTGGCGCCGACGTCAACTGGGTGGTCAAGCTGGGCGGCGGCAAGCTTGACGCCAAGCTGGCCGGCTCGCGCGGCCGCAATGACAGTGACAGCATGCGCCCGTCGGCGACTGCCGACAACGTGACCCGGCTGCGGCGCGATGCGCATAACGAAAGCCGCTACAGCAACTACAGCACCATCGGCAAATACACGCGCACCCTGTTCGATGGCCACGCCATGGCGGCCGGCTGGGAAATCAGCAGCAATTTGACGCAAGAGTCGGCGCTGCGGGTGGAAGGGTTGGTCGGCACGCCTGCCGTGACCACCGCCGAATTTTTCCGCCCGAAAGTCGTCAAGCAGGCGGCCTATGCGCAGGACGAGTGGAGTGTGACCAAAGACTGGTCGGTGTACCTGGGTGCGCGCTGGGAAGCGATCCGCACCAGCAGCAGCGGCAGCGGCCTGATCGAGACGCAATCACGTGCCCAGGTGCTGAGCCCTGTCGCCCAAACCCTGTACAAGTTCCCGGACCAGAGCGGCCGCCAATTGCGCCTGGCGCTGACACGCACTTTTAAAGCGCCGCAAACGAACCAGTTGACGGCGCGCCGCTACGAGGCGGATCTGAATACCCGCTTCACACCCGACAGCAGCGGCAACCCGAACCTGAAGCCGGAACTGGCCAACGGCATCGACCTGACGTATGAACACTTCTGGGCGCCCGGCGCCGTGTTTTCGGTCGGCGCGTCGCAGCGCGGCATCCGCGACTATATCCGCACGCGCCTGATCGAAGACCGGCCCGGCCACTGGCTGAGCTTGCCGATGAATGAGGGGAAAGCGATGGTGCGCACGCTGGACGTGGAAGTGAAATTTCCGCTCAAAGCCTTTGTTAAGGAGGCGCTGCCGTTTGATTTCCGCGTCAGCGCCAACCGTAACTGGTCCACGGTGGACTCGGTGCCGGGCCCCGACAACCGGCTGGACCAGCAAATCCCGCTGACGGTAACGTTGGGCGCCGACTACCGCGAGGACAAATTCAGCGCCGGCGCCAGCCTGGCCTACCGGGGCGGCGGCATGGTGCGCCAGTCGCAGCAGCAGTTGATGCGCCAGCAGGGCCGGCGCGACCTGGAAGCGTACTGGTTATATAAGGTGCGTACCGGCTTGCAAGTGCGGCTGTCCGTCAATAACGCACTGGGTGAGGATAACCGCGGCGAATCGCGTTATGTCGATGATCGGGGAACCAGCGAGACGCGCAGCTGGAATGCCGGTTCGGCACGACTGAATGCCAATGTGGAAATGAAGTTTTAAAAAATGGGGCCGTTGGCACGGCCCCATCTTCTGCTCCATTGAAACGTGAGTGCGGCCCGCGTCAATCGTCGTGCGCGGCCTTCTCCACGAACACCACCGTGGTGCGCGGCGGGATCACGAACGCCCCCGTCGCCGCGTCATATTGCGCGCTGCGCGCCAGGCGGTCCGCCTCGGATTTCAACTGCACCTTGTGCACCTTCAGCTTGCGCCCGCGCAGTTCCGGCAACAGCACCGTCTTGGCCACCTTGTCCACGTTGAACAAGGTCACCACCGACTTGTATTTGGCGCCTTCGTAGCGCTGTGGATGCTGGCCATCGATGCTCATGGCGATCACGCCCGGCACCTGCTGCGGCCCGGTGTTGTGGAAGCGCAGGCGCTCCGACACATCCTTGGCCGTGCGCAGGCGGAACAGCGACGTGTCCTGGCGGATCGCCAGCATGTCGTTCATGAAGTCGCGCGCGTTGACGATGGCTTGCGTGTCCGGCTTGATCAGCGCATTGGTCAAAATCGGCGACATCAGGCTCCAGTTCGACTGGTTGACGCCGGCCATCGGCAACCCTACGCCGAAGTTGTTGCTGCCGTAGCTGTAATCGAGGCGGTTGAACCAGTCGCCCGCGTCATAGCTGTCGCGGTCCAATGACTTCGAACGCAGGATTTCCTGGCCCGCGTGCAGGAACGGAATGCCCTGCGACAGCACGGTGATGGCCGCGCCCAGGTTTTGCACTTTGACGCGTTCGGCCAGCGGCGTGGCTTGCGGCAGCTTGAAGGCGTTGATGTCGAACAGCGTCTGGTTGTCGTGCGCCTCAATGTAGTTGATGGTTTCGGCCGGATTGGCGGCAAAGCCGGCGCGCTGGCCAAAGTAATCGATGTCGGCATTTTTCCGCAGGTTGCCGAAACGGTCCGTGAAGCTGTAGTCGCGCAGGGTGCCGGACAGGCCGACTTTCACCAGGTCGCCCAGGCGCAGCAAGTCATCCTTGCTTTGCGCGGCGCGCGCATTCGGGTCGTAATAGGCGCCATTGATAAAGCCCTGCTGGCTGATCAGCGCTTCGCCGCCATCGCAGCAGCCGCCGCCCCGCACCGCGTCGCGCAGGCGGTCGTTGAACGAGCCGATGCCGGAACCGAACATGTTGGACTGGCGCGCCTGCACGAAGCGGGCGTCATTGCCGACGGTGCCGAAGTTCCATGCTTCACCATAAATATAGATATCGCGGCCAGCGGCGCGGTTGACGGCGCTTTGCAGCCGGTTCATCACGGCCAGTGGCGTAAAACCCATGATGTCGAAGCGGAAGCTGTCGACCTTGTAATCGCGCACCCACATGCTGGCGGTGTCGATCATCAGCTTGGCCATCATGGTGTTTTCCTGCGCGGTATCGGCGCAGCAGCTGTCGTTGGTGATGCCACCGTTGTTGTTGAGGCGGTAATAATAGGTCGGCACGATCTTGTCGAGCACCGACAACTGGCCCTGCTGCGAGGCGCTGGTGTGGTTGTACACCACGTCCATCGTCACGCGCAGGCCTTCGTCGTGCAAGCCTTTGACCATGGCGCGGAATTCCCGCACGCGGGCCGCGCCGTCGTTGGCGTTGCTGGCGTAGCTGCCTTCCGGTGCGCCATAGTGCACCGGGTCATAGCCCCAGTTAAAGCAATCGAGGCCGCGCGCCTGTTCGACCGCCGCCTGCTGTGTGGTGGCGTCGGCCGAGCCGGCGGCAATCGTCGGGGTGGCGCAGCCGGCTTCATTGACGCTGGCGAAGTCGAACGCCGGCAGCAAGTGCACGTGCGACAGGCCCGCTTCACGCAGGCCGCGCAAATGGCGCATGCCGTTCGAGCGGCTGTCGGTGAAGGCCAGGTATTTGCCGCGATGGTTGGCCGGCACGCTGCTATCGTTGGCGCTGAAGTCGCGCACGTGCAATTCATACAGGGCAATGTCGGTCGCGTTCTCCAGTCGCGGAATGCCGTGATGGTCCCAGCCCTGCGGCTTCAGCGCCTGGCTGTCCAGGTTGGCGACGAAGCTGCGGCCGCTGTTGGCATTGAGGCTGACGGAATACGGGTCGGTCACGGTGTTGGTGACGATGGTGTTATTGGCCCAGCGCGACAGCACTTGCACGTCATAGGTGTAGTAATAGCGGTTGGTCGGCGAGGCATCCGGCGCCGTATAGCGCCACACGCCGCTGGCCGCGTCGCGCGTCATCGCCACCTGGCGCACGCGCGCGCCATTGGCATCGGCATACAGATTCAGGCTGACGGCCTTCGCGGTCGGCGCCCAGACGCGGAAGGTCGGCACATCGCGGCGGTCAAACGTGAGGCCCAGTTGGGCATTGGCCGCTTGCGGCGCGAAGACGGTGTCGAGCATGCCGCTCAGTTGCAGCGACGTCACTTGCATCAGCTTGCCGTTGGCGTCGAATTGCGCGACGGCGAACTGGCCCGAAGCCTTGGCCGCCACGCCGGCGGCATCTTGCGCCGACAAGGTCAGCGCGGTGGCGCCCGCCAGGTGCGGGTACTGCGTCCTCAGGGCGGCCGGTAGTGCCGCCGCTGCGGTCAAGTTCATGGCGCTGTCGTAGCCGGTTACCCCGCTGACATCCGAGCTCAGACCGCCATTGGCCGCGTAATACAGTTTATAGCTGCCGCCGGTGGGCACGCCCGGCCAGGCCAGCGTGCCCGCCGACAGCCAGTGCGCATTGGCCTGATTCAGGTTGCCGTAGCTGATGGCGGGCTGCGATTGGTAGACCGTGCAATCGCCGTCCAGCATCCAGACTTCCTGGCCGGCGCTGGCGATATTGGCATTGAAGGGTGCGCCCTGGTCGGCGCCGCAATTCTTGTTGCCGCTGCCATCGGTGACCAGGAACCACAGCGCGGACTTGGCGGTATTGACGGGGATGTCGACGTAGCCGCCAAAGCTGTCGGCGCCCGTCATCATGAAGCGACTGGCGATCCAGGCCGAACTCGGGTTGACCGGACCATCCCACGAATACACGCCCCACTGCGCCTCATCGCCTTGCGTGCGGTGGAAGTGCATCCGGATCGAACCGGGCGCCACCGGCGCGGCCGGCGCCACGGCGGCCGCGCCGGCGCTGGCCGATGCGGCGTTGCCCATGCGGACTTTGGGCGTCGCCGCCATATCACTGCCGGCACCGCACCCGGCCAATGCCGCCAGGGCGCCGCAGACCGCGACTACAGAAATTTTTGTAGTCAAACTACTGTTTATTGTCATGCTTAGTCTCCGTTATTGTCGTAATTTTTCCACTACATGATGGTTTGTAGTCGGTTTTTAAGCATCATGTCGAGTGATTTGTAATATTACTACGTAAACGAAAGTAAAAAATGACATTGTTTTTAGTGTTGTGTAAACGAAAAAAAACCGGCGCGCAGGCCGGCTTGGCGGGGGGCAGGGCAGGCGACTCAGGCGTACTGCCGCGCCCGCCAGGCCAGCCACAGCAGTGGTGCACAGGCCGACAGCATGGCCAGCGGCAAGGACCAGTGCCCCAGCAGCGCACCGCAACAGGCGCCGGCGGCAAAGCCCAGCACGCCGCCGAGTACCTGGCGCGCCGCCGGCGGCCAGACGCCGCCGCGCGCATCGGTGATGGCGATCACCAGTTGCGTGACGTTGCCGGTCATGACGGTGGTGGCGGGCAGGTGCGGCAACAGCAGCTTGCCATAGGCGTTTTGC
>JAIENA010000194.1 GCA_019751755.1 Burkholderiaceae bacterium
GAAGACGTCCCAGGAACTGAATCAGCAGGCTGCATAAAACTGGGCCGTTGGAAGACGGAAAACCGTGGGAACCTCAAACTTCGCTTGCCGTTAGCCATTACTGCGCATCTCAACAAGTTCCCGCTACGCATCACCGATAAGGAATATCATGTTTAGTGGAAGGGCAGTCGCATCGCCGCTCCAGAAGCTGCCTTAGGGCAAGGTATAGACTAACTTAAACGGCTGCGTGTAGTGCCTGCCGTCAGCGCCATGGCTGGGTGTTTGAAGGTGAAACTTGTAGAAGCCTCCGTTAGCACATTGCGGCCTCTCGCAGGAAACACCTGATCTGTAGGATGCGTCCTCAGGACGCATCCTACAGATCAGGTAACTGGGACGTCAAGTGCTCTCGCAGATTTTGTGATTTCCTTCTTACAAGGCCTGCTTCCCTTGTTCCTGTAAATGTTTTATACTGCGTCCTAAGGACGCAGTATAAAACATTTACATCTATTAGTCATGATCTAACTACTCCGCGCGCCTGCGATTACGCGAGTTAAGTAGACTCCAGATATCCTCGGAACAGTAAAGTGGAACAAATTTTGAGCTTGCCAAGGGACTACGAGCGTGTAGCAAAGGTGACGGGGCTGCTTTCGACGGTGAGAGACCCCGCGCTGTCTTCCTACGGACTGGCAAAGCTGCTTTACATGCATGGCGCCATTTCAAAGGCGAAAAGTGCCAAGAAGGAATTCGAACAGATACTGGAGACGGTCCTCGCATTGCATCTACTGACGGCCTCCGGCATTCCGGGAACATATACATTGTTCGGCAAAGGGGCCGCTGAGCCAAGGGAAGTGATCTGTGCACTGGATCCCTTCTGCTACGTCTCGCATTTAAGTGCGATGGAATATCACGGGCTGACTGATCGTTTCTCGAAAATTCTCTACATGACCCGGCCTTCTGCAGCGAACTGGAAGGAGCAGGCAGAAGAAAAAATGCGCAAGGACCTCGACGGTGAATTGGCGCAGTACCGTTCGTATGGACTGCCAACGCTCACTAGGCATAAATTCAACGAGATCAGCGGAACGTTGGTGCAATTTCAAGAGCGTTCTCAGCTGGGAGCGTTTCGCTTAGTCGCGAATTCATCCTTACGAGTAGCGACGATCGGGCGCGTATTTCTGGATATGCTGAGGGAGCCTGCACTGTGCGGAGGAGTTCAGCATGTCATCGACGTCTTCAAGTCGGATGCCCGCCGCTATTTGAAGTTGATCGTCGACGAGATCGAGCGCCATGGGCAGCCCATTGATAAAGTACGGGCTGGATTTGTGCTGTCCGAGGTCTGCAAATTGAGTCATCCGATGTGGTTAGAATGGGAAAAGTTTGCCCAGCGAGGTGGCTCGCGCAAGCTTGACCCTGCTGGCGAGTTTTCATCCAGCTTTTCCGAGCGATGGATGCTATCCATCAATGTCCCGTCCGCCCTTTCTATGGAAGAAGGTTAATGAGTACTCACGTAGTGGAAGAGATTGATATTCCTGCATGGGTTGGCAAGGCGGAGGGGGCAGACCGGGTGTTTCGAGAAGCAGTGCATATCGTGTTGGCTGCCATCAGCAGCTCAGCGGTTCTTCAATCCACCATGGTGATGAAGGGGGGGATGCTGATGGCCATTCGCTACCACAGCTCGCGATTTACCAGAGATGCGGACTTTTCAACGCGGGATAGATATCGTGAAGGAAACGACGCTGCGCTGTTTGAAGAGCTGTGCGCTCAAATTGACCTGGCCAACGAAACGCTGGGCTATGACACGATGTGCCGCGGCCAGCGCTATGAACTGAAGCCGAAACGGGCCGATGCGACTTATCCAACCTTGACCGTCAACATCGGCTATGCCCAGCGCAGCAGGGCAGGAGAAGTTGCCAAGCTGCAGGCCGGGCAGGCGACCAAAATCGTTGCGATCGATTACAGCTACAACGAAGCGGTGTTTGATGTCGAGATCCTTAGCCTGGGTGATGGCGATGTGATTGCCGTGTACAGCTACATTAACTTATTGGCAGAGAAATACCGTTCTCTCCTGCAGCAACCTGTCAGAAACCGTTACCGCGAGCAGGATGTTTATGACATTAACCTGCTGTTAGGACGTGAGCAGACGCTGCAGGCGGAAGAGCGTGCGGCGCTCTTGAACTTGTTAATTACTTCATGTCATGAGCGCGGTATCGCGGCGCAGCGGGATTCCATTGCCAATCCAGATGTGAGAAAGATGGCGGAAACAGGATATGCCGAATTGGCGGCGGCAGTGGAGGGCGAGCTCTTGCCCTTTGATGATGCCTATGCGGCTGTGCAGGCCCTCTACGAAAGTTTGCCATGGGATGGGATAAGCGATCCGGATACACCCGCATAGCTGGGGGAGGCGGGCAAGGCCGTTTCCATGGGGCGGTCGCCAGGTTGTTGTTCAGCGTGAGCCTCGCCGTCATTACGTCATTCCCGTGCGCTGGCCAGTTACTTTCACCGGTGAAAGCGCTGATGCCGGGATCGGAATCCAGCTATGTCAGGCATGGATAAGGCGCCCACATTGAACTTGGCACGCAGTTAGCCCATACTGCGCATCTCCACAGATTTCCGTTACGCGTCACAGGAACCACATGCTCGAGGACGACAAGGACAGCCGCATTGCCGCTCTGGAAGCGGCGCTGCGGGAAAGTATTGATTACCTGAAACGCCTTCCCGTGGTGCCCGCCACCAGCGAACTCATTGCTTCACTGGAAGCCAAACTGGCGGCATCTGCCCCAGCCTGTGCATTGCACGGCACGAGAGTGTCCGCCAGCGGTGTGGTGATTGTCGAAGTCACCGTACTTGATAACGTTGCTGTCGTCCGCACGGGGGCGCCGGCGAACAAGGCCGACCGTCTGCAAGAGGTGTTGTCGGAGGGCGTTACTGTGGCATTAGAACGTAGCTGAACAAAGAATAGGTCGCAGTCTCGCAGGTGCTGAGCTCTATCCAGTGCAGGCCAGCATCTCCCCGTTTGGGGGCATATGTTCCGAGTGCGTTCCCAACGTGCAGCGGGCTTAGGCACTTCACGGTGTCCAACCGGGGGCTTTCTCTTTGCCCGTGGCGTCCGGCGCTCCAGATACCTGCTCCGCATAGTATTTGGCAGCTTCTTCCGCAATGCGTTTGGCACGCGCCTTGACATAGAGGGAGGTTGTCGCGGAATCCTCATGTCCCATGATTTCCTGGACAATATTAAGAGGTACATCCTTCTCGACGGCGACAGAGCCGAAGGTATGACGGAATGCATGCGGGCTAGTGCGGTGCAACTGCTCGATATCCTCGACCGTAATATCCTCTGCAGCACCTTGCATGTTGTTAACGCCAGTCCAATCTCGCCGCACGCGCGTCAGCGCGGCCTTGACCAGGGCATACATGGCGTTCGGCGTGTAGCCGCGCAAGCCGGTGCCGACATTATGCCGGGCCTGCGCACTGGCGGTGCCAGGAACGGTCACCGGGGCGAACAGCGGCCGCTCTTGGTCCGGCTGCATGAAATCCTGGCCATGATCTAACCAGTGCGCCTGCAAGGCCGCAATGGTGCGCAGGCTCACTGGCACTATGCGCACTTTATTGCGTTTGCCGACGACCTTTAGCATCCACACGCCACGCGCATGGGGACTTGGCTGCAATGCCATGCGCAATGTTTTGGCCGCTTCTTCGCGGCGCAGGCCCGAGTCGCCCATCAGCAAAATTGCCGCCAGCGCTACCCGGTCCTGGCTGTTCTCTGTTGCTTCGGCGCGCCGTGCCAAGGTCGTGACCACGGCGTTCCAGGTCTCGGGCGAGAGGGCGCGACCAACCTGGATCGCGTCGAGTTCCTGGCGCACCAGCGGATCCTTGACCACGGTCCAAGGATTGCCGGCCAGGTAGCGCACTTTGACCCAGTAGTCGAACGCGGCCCGCAGCACCATCAGCGCGTATTTCTGCGAGGCCGGCGCCATTGGCGTTTCCGCGAACGGCCGCCATAGCGGACTGCCGTGCTGCGCCGCCCGGCCGCAAAAGGCCGGGGAGGGCGCCGCCAGGAAGCGTTTATAGGCCTCACAATCGTCCACCAGCAGTGACGACATCGGCTTGCCGGCGACGTGGATTGCCCAGAGCACAAAACGCTCCAATTCCTTGCGGTAGGCGCGCTGGGTGTGTGTCTGGCCGTCAAAACGCGCCAGATAGCACTGCACGGCAGCCAGGTCATCGCGCGCGGAAATAAAACAGAACGCTGCACTGCGGTTGACACCGTCATGGCCATCGAGCCGTGTGGGCAGATAAAAGCGCCCCAACGGCACCATGGCCTGCGAAGCGGCAGGATCGAGCAATTCCATTGTGTGGTGCGGCCCGGCAGTCATCACTGCGGGCCGCAGCGGGCCCAATGTTTCCGGATGTTGCCGCAGCCAGGTTTCGATCACCGCAGCGCGCTGCACGCCGATGCGGGGCACGGCACGCCACCAGTTGCTGCCGCGGCGGTTGATCATCGATACCAGGTCGCCGAGGTGCGCGATACCTTCGGTCAGCAGCGCCTGCGCGGTGCGCGGCCGCAGCCAGCGGCCAATCGGATCGGCGGCGTCGGGCGCGCGCGACATGTTGGCGGCTGCCTGCAGCACCGCATCGAGTAGCGCCGGCGGCAGGTCGCCGGACCGGCGCGCCTGACGTAGTTGGGGTACCAGCGCCGGCACCTGATCGACGGCCTGTTGCACCAGCTGCTCGCGCATCCGGTCGAGAAACGCAACCAGCTCGTCTGACCAGGGCGGGCTACCGAAGCTGTAGTACAGGTCGACAACGCGTTCCGGCGGCAAGCCGCGGCTGTACGCACGCAGCGCCAGATAGTCGTTGCGGGTATAACTGGGGATGGCCAGCAGTACGTCGCTATGCTGGGTCATTTATGCCGTGCTCCTAACTGATAGCGCGGCACCATAAGGCCGGCAGCATGGCGCCGCCCGGGCCCCCGGTATCCCAGGAAGAAGGTCGGACATGGCGCAGTGACACAGCGGATGCGTTCATCGGGATAGCCTGAATAAAACACCGATCGTATCGTGTTTCGTAATAAAAATCACCATAAATTCTTAAGTGATAATTAGGATTATCACTTAAGGATTGTGATGAGACGATCATCAATGTCCGTTAATTTGGGCATTGCAGCGGTCACCAGCATGCTGTTGCGAACTCCCAATGATTACAGATTTTCCTGCAACGCTTTCAACAATGGAACGTCATTCGGATGCGTCAGGAAATCCGCCAACTTGGCCCGAGGTACGAGCAGGACAGCCTGCGACTCCCAGCCCATTGATGCAGGATTCCCGCCGGTTCGGCGTGCGCAATAATAGCGGGTGCGGGTCGTGCTGCGTTCAGCGTCCAGTAGGAATCCGGTAATGACGACTTTCAGACCTGCCTCCTCCAACGCTTCCTTGATTGCGCTGGCTTGCTGCCCAATGCCATGTTCGAGTCGTCCTTTCGGGAACGTATGGATGTAACCGCCAAAGCCGTTCGATGGCGATACTAGCCAGACTCGGCCATCAGGTTCTTCAATGACTACGCCTGCCGCCGGGAATTTATGCGGAGAAGGAACGAAGGCGGGTTCGGCAATCTCTGTCTGCCCTTCAACGGCGCGCCATCCGGCGGGACAATCGGGCAAATCCGCCCAGTCGATGAAGGGAATACCGTTCAAATCGGCAGGCATCGGGCCACCCGGAACCACAATCGCAACCGAATCAGGGTGCTGCCAAGCCGCCAAAGGCGTCGGGGAGCAGGGATTTTTAATGATGACTTGAGCGCCAGAGTCGTTTGGGCACGGATGAATAACGCTCATACGCCGATTTCCTTATTGTTTGGAGACTGAAAATACGTTTAATCCTGCTGCTACTCGGCACGACGACGGATGACCCTGTGCCAGAGTTATCTTATTCTTGAATTGTTACTATGTGTAAACATTATTGAAAAAACATGGTGCAACGCACCATAATGATCCGGTCTCCTCCAACTTCCTCAAGAATTGGATTTGCCCGCTCCCGCAGCGGGCCTTTTTTTTCGCCAAGAAAGAGGCGTGTAGAGTCATGCTCTTGGGGTGGCAGCGACAAGTAATTCTATTTTAGCAATATTGTTTAATCGACTATATATTTTAAAATATCGATTGATTCCCTAACTCTCGCCTCGGCAGAAAGCGGATATTCGTGACGGGCTTAGAAGTAGCCCGGTCGTTTAGGCTCAGGGGCATCAAGTATCGGATCAGAAACGCGAACGAGTGGATCTAGCCAATCGGCTTTTGCGCGCGCCCATGCCAGCCACTCGATTTGTTCAACGGTGAGCGGCCCCAGTAGTTTGGCATCGTTCTCAACCGCGTCGGCAAAGGCTCGCAATTTGGCGGCGCGTTCCCAGTCCGTGGCAGAAGACTCTAGCCGTTTGAATCGCTCCGCTTCCTGTGATCGACGCTTTACCAAGAAGTCATAATGGGCCTCGGCTTGTCGGCGAGCCTCCTCCCGCCGTGCTTGCTCTTGCTCACGTTCGAATGTACCGCTGGCCACGGCTAGAATGCCTGCCATCACCTCTCCGAGTCGCAGTTCAAGATTTTTCGTCGGACTATCCTTCCACGTTCTCTTTGGCCAGCGGCCTATCTCCAGGGTAAGAATTCCTGTAGGCGCGTAATCGAATTGAGGAAAAATGGGAAGGCTGAGTGACCTATCAAAGCGTGGGCGTTCCCAATATTTCTTTCGCGCTAGCTCTTCGGCCGGCGTTGGCACATGACGTGTCCGCTGAACGCGTTCGACCAGCGCGAACTCTAGCTTGGTGCCGGTTTCAATTTTTCGGAACAGGGACGCACCTCGTGCGTCGTCAATCTCAAAATCAAACCCGTGCTTCATCAACATTTTTAGCAAGCTGTCGGTGAAAGTGAGTGCCCGATCAAGGCTGCTCGGAGTTGCAGAGATATTGAGTACCTCTTTAGGCGCAGAACGCACAGGTGTTTCCGCTGACCAGCCATCACGCTTCTTCAATCGAGCAGCAGCAGCGCGGACAAGAGGATGTGGTGGAGTTGAAGTGACGTCGTCGACGTGAAGAGCCTCCACCTCGCTGCGAGCGCGAGCTCGCGATTTCAGTTCGGCATCACGCATGGCGACTTGCTCTGGCGGTAATTTGACAAGCCTCGATAAATCCTGGTGGTGCTGCTGCAGTTTGGGAAGTGGTGCCTTTGCCATCACCCGGCCGGCTTTCACTTTCGCCCAGTAGCCTCGGCTGGGCAGCGGAATAGCCAAGGCACGACAAATCTTCGCTAGCCCCACATCGGATAGGCCGTAGCGCAATGCGACAGTCGATACGGGTTCCGCCCACACCTCCGCATACAAGGCTTCTCTGTTTACTGGATAAGTTGGTTTTTCCGAGACGACTGCAGTTGAACTGGCATTCATATTGACAGACCGCTTTCTCCACAATGGTACGATCGGAGCCTTACCTCCTTCTCACAATGCCTTAAATACACCTTTTCCGCCACAATTGGGAGACCTGATTTTCACCGGTAAAAGTTCTCGCCACGGCCATTTTCCGCAGGGATCAGCGCCCAAGAAACCAGCACGCCGCTTCCCACGCGAGGCGCACCTGCAGAGCGGAGAATTGCCCATCGTTGGCGCCGGGCAGCGGCAGCAAGCCATTGCGTATGCCAGCGTGCGCCAGCGCTTCACGCAGCGCAACCGATTGCGCAAACGGCCCGACCGGGTTTGCGGTGCCGTGGACAGTGTACACAGCAGGCACGCCGGGGCGCACTTGGCGCAGCGGCGAGACGGCGGCGGCGAGCCGTTCGCGGTCGGCCGCCGCCCAGCCATTCGACGGCGAAATTGCGCTTCGCTTCCCCCTTCAGCAGCGCCGCCACGTCGCAGGCGCCAAACCCGTTGACCACAGCGGCAATATGGCGGCGCTTTCGACTGCGCCATTCCAGCGCACCGCACCGCCTGTGTTTCACCGTACCGGGCAGGTAGCCGGTCAGGCGCGACAAGGTGATGGCGCCTAGCGACATCTGCTCGACTTTCCCCACTACCTTTGGCCGTGAAGGCGGCGTGTATGCCGCTTCCGCGATGGCGGGATTGACCAATGCAATGCTGTCGGTCGGCGGCGGCCAGTACATCGGCTTTTCGCTGGGCGTCACCAACCAGCAGTTGGGGGGGCGACGCACTGTAGCGGGTGCTGCGGAGCGGCCGGAGGGCGGCAAATTGCCCACATTTAATGTGGATAAGTTTGTGTGCAAGCAACCATGTGGCCAGCTAATGCATTGATCAAAAAGGGAAAAATCCCGACGCTTAAATTGGCGGCATGGCCATGCTTAGGCCGCTTCACGCAGAAAGTGCAACGCGGCGCTGCGCCGGGGAGTCAATGGTTGCGCGCCGCGTTGCGTCACTCTCAATGCTGCCGCCGCCTGCGCATGCCGCAAGGCGGCGTGCCAGGTGCCCCGTCGGCCAGCGCATTGGCCGGCACAACGAAGAAGGTGTCGCCCGCTGCCGTGGCGTCGAGCGCCTTGACCGCATGGGCCGGATACTGGCGCTGGATGCCCCGCTGCCGCTGCAGGACGCCGCGTTCCCCCACAGTCACCAGCACCACGCACGCAGCACGCCGGGACAACTGTTTGGCGGCGTTGCAGACGTCGGCGCCACCGGTCAAGGCGGCCGCTTCGTGGCGTTGAGTACGAGGTGGTCGACAAACCCAGCAGGGCGTCGTCCGGTGCCGTGGCCAGTGCGGTGTTCAGCCGCACCGATACGCGATTGGCGCTGGCCAGGCGCATCGCATGCGCCACTGCATGCCGCGGCGATTCGAGTTGGCACACCAACATGCGCGCATCGGCCCCGACCAGCACGGCGGCGGTGCCGCTCGCACACGGTACGCTGGCCGCCAGGCTGGTATTGATGCCCTCCGTCTGCAGCATCGCCAGGCCAGTGCCGCCAGCGGCATCGCGCCGAACGGTACCGATCAGGTGCACCTATGCGCCGTGGCGCGCGGCCACCACCGCCTGGTTGGCCCGCGTTCCGCCAAAGGCTAGCGCAAAGCGCGCATCCAGAGCACCTCGCTTGGCGCCGGCACCCGCTGGCACTGGAACAGCAGGTCGACATTGATATTGCCGACCACGGCAAAGTGACCTGGTGCGCTCATCGCCTCATCCTTGTCTGAATCGTTAGCTTCGCTGCTTGGCCGGCGACCTGCATGACAAGAGTCGTTACTGGAAACTGTAACGTACGGCGAGTCACATGACGGTGGCTGGTGCGCGGAATCAGATGCATGGCGGGATCTTGGAAGTCAGGGGGGGTCATTGCGTCTCCGTCCAAACACCGCTGCAGCGGTCAGTTCCATTCGCTCTATCTGCCGATGAGGCCGCAATTACGAATTCGTCCAATGGCATTAAGGTTTCTTGCGCTGGCAGCGGCGCGCTGCACCCGCCAACCACGCCCGCAGCGTCGTGTCCTGGCTTGATGTCCAGTGTGATCTGCTTGAACTTGCGCAGGGAAAAATGCGCGTTAGTCTCGTGATATGACCACTTGAGAGGAATTTGATGTCGAACGACCTGGAACACATGAGTGACACTGAATACGCTGAATGGCTGGCACAGGCCAGCGGCATGCACATTGACAACTGCGTGAGCGAAGAGTCGCTGGCGAGGATGATCGGAGAGGTAATGCGTGAGCCTGATCCCCGCATCAAATCACAGTCTTATCTGGACATCGCCAACCTGGCGATTGCGTTAGCGGACAAGGTTCGGGGAGTCCATGTGCTTGTCACGACCAGCTTGACGCTGACAAGACATTAGCTCGTGCGCAATAAGACTCGGGGCCACTTCTTGCGTGCTGCCAGCGTTCAGGAGCCGTGCGCCGATGTCCTTCTACTGTCGCTGGACTCAACTTGCGCACCGATTTTGCCGGGATACGATGGACTTACCTTTACAGCTGAAATGAACCAAAAACTTTAAGGAGAATCGGAATGACGACGTGGGTGATGTTACTGGTGGGCTTTGCATTGATCTGCGGCGCAAGCGCGGGCGATACCTTTTCGTCGGACGACGATGATGGCGGCGAATGGGAACGCAGCGAAATGAATAAGGAAGGCATGAACTACAAGGAGTGAGCCCAGACTTGGACGACCGGCGCTGCCTGGTACTGCCCGCCGAACCATTTCATTTCAGCGGGTCGATCCAGTCATCGGATATTTTTGTGACGCGTAACGAAAATAGGTGTAGCCCATCCCGGGCAATCAGTTCAAGAAAGATGGCTGGCATACCTTGTTAATTGAGTCGCGTGTCGACCTCGGCAAACATTGCGGGATCGACGAGATCTTTCAGTGGTACGCCAAGCGCATCGGCCAACAAGCCCATGTTGTCGATCGACACATTCCTAGCCCCCCGCTCGACCTCGCTGACATAGGTACGACTGAGCCCGGAAGTGAGCGCCAGATCCTCTTGCGACACCTCTTTCAAGCGCCGTACGCGCCGTAAATTCTTGCCGAAGATCTCCCGATGGGAGGCGGCTGCATTGGACTTTTCCATATGCCCAAGCATCTTTTCCGCACGAGAGACAGTCCACCAACTATAGGAGACTAATTGGCAACTATAAGTGACTTTTTGATTTTTATTGGATATATTGTAGTTCCCTGTGGAAATAATTTAAATTTTTAACATGACCAATATCGCAAAGACCATTGTTTCGCTCGCCGTGTTCGCCGCCCTCGGCGCATGCCAAAAAAAACCGACAGATGTTGCAGAGGCCAAGTCTTACCAGTACTACCTGGAGCATGGAGAGGAAACGAAAACCGTTGCTGCGAAGTGCAGCGAATTTGAACAAAACGAGCTCAGCATGCAGCCGCCAAGCAAGCAGGCGGCCTGGCGTGAAACCGCCGCAGGTATCAACTGCTCGAACGCCCAAGGTGCCAAACCCTATGTGATGTTGGCCGAGCTTCAGAAAAAAAGGGCTGAAGCGGCTGCCAAATATAAGTGAACAGGTGCTGCAGGCAATCGGTCGTCGAGCCCAAGTCCAGGTCAATTTCAGGCGACTTGCATCGGAAAAATCGTGTGGCCTACTGGATACCTTTCCACTCCTCATACAGGTACTGCGATGAGCTACGAGTTCCACGCGGGTGACGATGTCGCCAATGACATTCCGAACCCATTCAAGGTCGAGAATATTTTTCTCGCCCTGGCTGCTTCGGGCTTAATGGTGGGAGGCGTTTCAACGCTTCTTGCCGGCCGCGACTACTATGCGGCCGACGCGGTGAGGGTGGCGGCCGTTTCGGTGGCGCTGGCCATCGTCATGTTGAGCGTGGCCCTCAACTTTCTGGTCAGGACCCTGTCGCAGCTGCGTTTTTATCTCGGCCGTAAGCACCCGCGCGGCTTGGCTAAGGAGTTGGGGCCTGCAAGCGAGGGGATGAGCAAGTCGGCCTTGGCGGTGATCGAGCAGTTGCGCAGTGGATCGATCGAGTTCGATGAACCCACCGGTCCGCTGAACGGTATTCTCTACACGCTCATCAAACCATTGATCACGGCGCCGCCACCGGTCCAGGCTGCGGCCTCCCTGCACTTCCATGCACTGATGGCAGCCCTTGGTTTGCTGCTGTCGAAGGCCGGTACCTATTTCCTGGTCCAGGGTACTGCGCACGAAGGTGTCGTATCGTGGATGTATCTGCCACTCACCGGCCTGTCATTGCTCACGCCATTCCAGCGCAAGCCTGCGGAAGAATTCAATGCGGCCAAAGTGGATGATTCCAGCAAGCAGCTATGGAAGCTGATCGGCCTGATTGCCTTCTCCGTCCTGGCGCCGGTGATGGTTCCCCATTCCTGGTCGGCCTATCTCATCCCTCCAATGTGGATCGCTCCCCTGTTGTTGCTGGTGACAACGCTGGTTGTTTCTTCGATGTTCCTGGGCGCGCTGCGCGTGCAGTTAGATGACGCCAGGCAGACCGTTGTATCGTGCGAGCAAACAACCATTTCGATGAACTGTCATCCGGCACAGCTCTGGCCCAAGGTGAGCCGGGACCTCCAGTCCATGTGGGTACGGAATACGCCGAACCGGGCCTATGCCAATGTGCGCCCGGGCGCAACGGATTGCGAGCGTGGTGCGTTTCAAGGCTATATTTTGGAAGAAACGCAACCGACACCGGCGTTTGGGATGGGCGAGGATGCCGTGCGTGCCATGTTCGCCGGCAAAGCTACGCGCTGGCTGATTGCATTGAATGCGTGGGCTGCGATCTTGTGCGTCGGCGCAGGGGCTGTGGGGATATATTTTGTGCCGCAGTTTGCGGAAATGGGCCGGTTGGAAATTTCCCGCATCGTGTTAACCGTGATTGCGCTGACTGTGTCTGCCGGGTTGGCATTTCGTGCCGGTCACTTGCTGTGGTCTCGTATGTATTTCAAATCACGCTTGCTGCTGGTCGTGATCGACGGCACCTACCAGCAAGGTGAGGTTCGTATCGGCAATCAGTTCTCCGGCAATGTCCAATCGCGGGCTACTGTTACCCGCGTGGAAGATGCGACGCTGAGGATTTGGGTGGCCGACGTCATCTCGGTGGCTTTTGGCAAGGATGCACGCCGCTTCATCATGTCCATGACCTCTGCCGATGGCTTCGCGAAATCCACTGCGGAGGGATTGAAATTATTTGCCGCACAGCAGAGTTCGGTCGCCTCGCCAACTGCCGCCGGTGACCTTGAAAAGGCACAGCAGTTGATGGCTTTTGCGGACGCGATTGCACCAGCTGCGGGGATAGGATTGATCCGCGCGCCGATGGGGCAGGAAAGCATCGCGGGACATCGCTGAGATTTAAGCTCGCCTTTTTAACGTTGTGGCCACGAGTGGCGGTTGCACGCCACCACGTGTGCAGCGGCTGTCGGGTAAGCGATGGAGGTTCTAGATCGAATACGCTGATCCCCTCCCCCGATGACCTTTATTAACGAGCAGGAGGGCGCTTTAACTCCTGCTTAATGCAATTAATCAGTGCAACAAACGGTGATAAAAAAAGTCGCACGTCATCTTTTACGACAGCTTTAATATGCTGGGTCAGGGATGTCATTTTAAAACTCCATTGGCTTGAGTTTTTGTCCTTGCTTAGTCTAGATACGTGCGGCCTCAACGTCAACGACAGCAGGCGCAATACTGGTGCTGCGGAGTAGCCAATACGCCAGCGCTTATGCGCCTAACGGCTTGGCACTACCTCCCCACAACGCCAACTGGTTCTGCGCTTCTGCATCGATTTTTTTGTTCAGCTTGATCGCCGCCGCCTCTAACGCTTCGATGTTCCGCTCCTGGAGACTGGCCCAGTTCGATGCGTGGCGCTGGCTATGGATCGCCCACAAGTGGTGTGCCTGTTTACCTGTGATATCGATACCGATCGCCATGAGCTCGCGAAGCAGATCTGCCACATCGCCAGCCCGCTCGCCGGGAACCGCAATGACGTCACCCGGGCGGATTGCAGAAATCGCCTTTTCGATGTGGAACTTGCAGCGGTCCACCTGGTCTGGTGGAGTCTTACGCCCGAAGGTGCCGTAGTACGCACCGGTAATACTTGCGCGGCTGTGGCCCAGCAATTCGCTGACCTGCTCGCGCTTGATCATGAGATCCTCGCGTAGCATTTGCCCGCCGGTGCCGCCTAGCGTGGGTGGGATAAGCGCCGCGATGAGTGCCGCATTCTCCGCGTATTGCGCGCGCAGACCGTGGCCGGTGACGCCCGATTCGACGCGCGTGATGCCGATGGCTGCCATGCATTTGTTGTACTTGCCTATGCTGTATTCAAGCGTCGCTTCTTGGCCTTTGCTGGTGTGTTTCCAACCGACGTGCTCGCCTTTTCGTACCTGTGCTTTGACGCTGTCTAACACCACACGCTGTTCAGGCGTAACAATCGGAATATCGCGGGGCCGCCCATTCTTCGCATGGTAGACCGCAAGCCGTTCACCGTGATCGCTTTTCCATGGACGCAGCTGCACCACTTCCATGCGGCGCAGCCCGAAGCTCAGCGCCAGGCGCAGCATCAGCCCAAAGCGCATATCCACCTGGTCTGCTGCGAGAATTTTTGCCGTCACGTCGATCCCGTTCTCGCTCCAGCTTTTACTTGCTGTCGTGACTTTGCGCAAACGCAGTTCCGCGGGCGGGACATTGGGCAGGTAGACCGCCAACTTTTTCACCATTCCAGGTTTTTTGACCCAGCCTGCAAATATGCGTAAACGCGACAGACGCTCTTGGATAGTGGAGACCGCGCGCCCTTCCTTGTGCCAATGTTCGCACAGCGCCCTGATGTGCTTTTGTTCGAGGTTAGTCGGGTCTTGCAACCGGTAGCCGAGGCTCACGAGGTCTTTAAAGCACGTGCGCAATGTTTGACCAGCACTGGTGGTTGTGCTGTGGCTGGCTGCTTTGCCGTTGACCCTTTTCAACGCGTGGGTGTGGAGGATGGTGTTGAGCTTCGCGATCACAGGGAGCATTGTGTATCTCACTATATGAAAAAAATTAACAACCGTTGGCACCGCCCTTTGCTGTCGCGCTTTTCGATTCGCCAGGTATGCAACGTCCTTATAGCGGGGTGATGGACCCAAACCTAAGAATACTTTTTTCGTGTGGTCAGCCATCAACGCTACCTGACCATACGCCAGCACTTTTCAGTAACTGGTCGCTCAACGTGTTTCTGTTGAGCACTAAACGTTTACGTGGTTTCTCACGCGGCGCAGCCATCCCTGTGATAGGGATGGTAAAGGTGGCGCCGGCACCTGCTTTGGTAACTGTCCCGCCCTTAGGCGTCGTGACGTGCATGAGCGCTGATGTGCCAGTCACATCAAGTCGCCCGTGTGCCCTGAATCGGCATGGTCACATTGGTTGTTTCATTGGTCGGGGATGGCCATGACCTTGGAGATCAGGTGCGTCGCTTTGGGGACGGGCGGCATGCGGGCGTGTAATTGGCGTTGGTGGTACCGCTATGACGCCGCGTGCGGCGGTTGCCGTGTGCTGCCGGGATTACGTGGATATTGTGTTCACTACGTGCTTAGTGTTCCGAATCGCACCGTATCGCTTGATATTACTCACGGTGCTCGACACTCACTGTTCCTGAGCACTTCCAGTTTAAGTTGAAAAACGCCAACTTATGGCGAGATATACATGAAGAATTGCTGGCGTATTGCAGCCAATGGTTGATACGCTAAATGCCGCGCGATGCGACAGAGGGAAATCTTCGCTATCTGCAGGGATACCGAAGAAGGAAGAATTGAGCGATGCCGACTACTCGACATTGGTAATGGTATGTCAACCATGCAAGCGCGGTCAATAAAAACAGAGTTCCCTGTGCAATCACTGTCGACACACGTTCAACACAGATTCAACACAGATTCAACACAGATTCAACACAGATTCAACACAGATTGTCCGGCGTCAATTAGATTTTCCGGTGGCGTCAATTAAAATTGCCGTCCCTTATGCAACCACCGCCGACTTGGCGGAAGCCGATTTTGATTGCTTTGCAGCGGTTGCCCGATAGCTCTCCACACGCATCAGATCGAGCACCACGCTGTGATGAATGACGCGATCAATGGCCGCCATTGTGGTCATCGGGTCCTTGAAAATCCGATCCCATTCGGAAAACACCAAATTGGTCGTGATCACCATGCTCTTACGCTCGTAGCGTTCTGCCAGCAGCGTGAACAGCACTTCCATTTCATCCCGGTCATGCTGGACGTAACCGATATCGTCAAGGATCAGGCACTCGAATCGATCGAGCTTGGCCAGTTCCTGAGGCAGCCGCAGGTCGCGTTTTGCCGCCAGCAAGCGCTGCACCAAGGCCGCGGTCGGCGTGAACAAGACCGGATATCCCAGCTCGACCAGTGCATGGCCCAGCGCGCAGGCGAAGTGGCTTTTTCCAGCGCCGGGTCTGCCTACCGCGACGACATTGATCGCGTCCTTGATGAAGTCGCCGCTTTGCAGGCGTTCCATTTGCATCCGCAGGGTGGCGTCGAAGCAATTGGCATTCAGCGTCCGCCAGGTTTTTCCGGGCAATAGCCCCGATTGCTTTCGCAGTCGCTCAGTACGCCGTGCTGCTTTGGCAGCTAGCTCGATGCGGCTCAGTTCCAGCAAATATGCTTCGTGCGTCAAGCCTTCTTTGGCTGCACGCAGCGCGGTCGCTTCGGCTGCCTCAGCCATCGCTGTCAGGTTCAGCGAACGCAGCAGAGTTTGCAATTCGTCACGCGCGTTAGCCATGCTGGCTCCTCGATGGAATCAGGCTGTCGTAGCTGGACAGGTTGATGGCAACCTTGTCGAACGCCGGTGCTGGTTCTATTTGCTCCTGGCCGATCCGTTTGCGTACAGCATCGAAGGTCGGCGTCAGGTTCATCTCCAGCAAAGTGGTGATCACCTGTTCCACATCAGCCTCGGAGCCGCTGGCGGCCAAGTGCAGCAGACGAAGGTAATCACGATCTGCCTGCGATGGCATTGCCACCAGCAACGCGTCATAGGCACGCCGGAAGGCTGTGGTGGGGAACAACTCTTCCCGGTAACAGTAATTGGCAAAGGCGCCGGGCTTGCGCACCAGCGACCAGATCAGGTGCCGATAATCGATGCGATGCTGGTCGCGTCCTGCCATCCTTGGCAGTGTCAGTACATGCGCCGCGCCATGGTACAGCTCCAGCGATTCCGAACGCACCCGGACCTTGACCTTGGCGCCGATCAGGCGTGACGGTACCGAGTAATAATTGTTCAGTACCCGTATCAAACTGAAGCGCGATACGCGCATTGACAGTTCGCGCGTGAAGTCGAGCGGTTCGGCAGGCAAAGGACGCAGCGCGGCCCTGTCAGCTTCAAAGCGCTGGCTGCGCGTCAAATTACGGCTGCGCACCAGGTCGAGGAGGAAGCGCTCATAAGCGCCCCGGTCGGTAAAGTCCCGGCTTTCCCGCACCCGCAACGCCTGATCGACCGCCGTCTTGAAACGGAAATGCGACTGCTCAACGTCGCCATTCTGGTTGGCGCAGCCGGCGGTGTTGGCCGATGGCTGCATGTCGTAATGCCGCATTAGCGCCTGGTAATTGGCGGTGAAATCATGCAGGCCGTCGCGGTCAAGGTCGCGCACGGCGGCCGACAGATTGTCGGTACGGTGCATCAGCGGCACGCCGCCGATTTGCCAAAGGCACGCTTCCAGTCCTTCCGACAGCGCTTCAAAGCTCTCCGAGAAGCACACGCGCACCGCTTCCACGTTCGAATACGTCAGCACCATGTGGTACACCAGATGATCAAACTGAGCGCCGCCGATCGTCACGCCCAACGAGTTCATGACAGTGAAATCGGACTGCGCCATTCGTCCGGGAACATGCTCCTGCTGGAACATCACTTCGCGGTGTTCGCCATGCTGCATCCGCCAGCCATGCACATGTCGTTGCAGGGTTCGTAGTTGGCTTTCCTGATATCGACCGGGATAGGCCTGGCAAAGCAAGGCAAACAGGGTCTTCGTTTGAAGCGCCTGATCGCGCCGAAGTTGATCTTCTACCCAGGGCCAGTCGGCGGCAAAGGGATTCTCACGTGTGCGGTGGGTGCGTGGGGCCTTCATCTGGCTTGGCAGCTTGCCGGATTGCTCGTACTTGCGCACGGTCCGCTCGCTCATCCCGGTACGTGCCGCCGCCAGCTTCTGGCTTGCACCTTTTCGACGTTCTTCCAATAACAATTTGATTTCTCCGTCCTTCTTCATGCCGTCCCCTCTCGGAGGCATGATAGACAAGAGCCGGACCGTCGCCGGACCGGCTCTCAACCGGCAAATCTAATTGTCGTCACCGGCATTTCTAATTGTCGCCGGACAACAGATTTAGTACACGTTCAACACCAGTTTTAGCCACTCTAACCACAGGTTCACCACACTTGATCCACGCTTCGACCACAGGTTTACCACACTTCATCCGCACTTCGACCACAGGTTTACCACACCCCCCAAGACATCTCAATCGCTAGGTTATAGGTACCTTGGAGACACTTTCGGAGACACTTTTGGGGACACCTCACTCCACACTATCGAAATCGCCATGCCAACGCTACCGTTTGGGTAAGCGCTGGTTGCAAATGCATTGTCCAGGAGCCAGTGCCTATTGCCCGGTGGAGTGCAGCATCGCAGGGACAAGCCTGCAGTCGCCTGTTCGCCAACCACTTGCCGCGACGCCGCCAAAACGTGATCTATGCCCGCGAGGGCGTGGAACCGGCCCAGTCGATGCTGGCCGACTGGGCCGGCTGTCAGCGATGTCTTGTTGGCCCGACAATCCGATATCGCTGCTGTCATCATGTACGCCTTGAGTCAATGGCAGGCGCTTAAGCATTGCTATGGCGATGAACCGATTGAGTGAGTTCGATAACTTGCCAGCGGAGAAGAAGTGATTTTGCCCAGCCACTCCCGGACACAGCCTTTCGCTTAATTAACGCCGATCTGAGCGATGCATTTGCTTTTCCCGAAACATGCTTATTGACTTGAAGCCCAAGGCCAAATACAGATGAATCTCGTTGAAATTCTTGAAAGCCGGCATCTGCAACAACATGATGTCGGCGCTGCTACTCCATCTGGCAGACGTTGTCGCGTTTAAACGCGTTCACGAAGCTCCCGGCCTGCGGACTGCACACCGCCGTGTGAATGGGCTTGATGCCCAGATCCTTGACCAATGCATGCATGTCCTTGCAACGGAAAGCGCCGCCATTGTCGCTCAGGAATTCCAGATCAATGCCGCTGCTCACCTTTGCCTCGCCAAAGCGCGCTTCAACGCCCTCGATCAGCATGTCGCGCACAGGTTCCCCAGTCAGGCCCCTGCTGGACCACGCGCGCTACGAGATGATCTCGCGATTGCAGCAGTCTTTCAGGAAAACGCCTGCAGCCACGTCGCTGTTATCGCAACCGATTTCGAAGCGTCAGAACATCCGCGGCGGTTTGATTCCTGCACCGCCTCACGCAGCCTTGTAGACGGGTGCTTACAACCTCATCGTAGGCCAGTAATTGGATATAGGCCTGCGACCAGAGATCACCTACCGCGGCGATTTTTGAAAGATATTAACGATATTTCTTTAAATATAATTTGCAACTAACGGACATATTTTCATAAAATACTAAAAGATTCACCACCGCGTATCTGCTAACGTCTCGATAACAAAACCGCTAGCAATTCGCACAGACTAACCCGTCTACAGACAAACAAGGCAAGCGAAGATACTGCTTCGTTAGTTGCATTTACTATGTCGACCTGTCTCCCCTTTTGCTGGGACGCTGATCCCAACACGGCTTTTGCGGACTTCGTCGAATCCCCTGCCTTTGCACAAACCAGCCGTCGGCGCAGCCAAGATGAGCCCGCCCCTCTGTCAGCCGCATCCATACAAATCTACCGTTTCATGTTTGAACGCTTCACCAGCTGGATGGCGGAACGCCAGCTGACGATGTCCATGATCAGCGATGCCGACCTGCGGGTGTTTTTATCTGAACGGGAAAATGGCAGCCGAAGGATCAACAGCGACATTGCGCATCGCTACGTGCGTTTGATTGAACGTTGCTACGATCACGTGAAATGGCCGACTAATCCGGCCAGGGCCCTGCTGCTGGACGCGGCACATGGTGCGATCTCGCTCGGCAGTGACGATCGGATGACGGTGCTCGATGCGAGCCAGGCCGAGCGTTTTATGGCGGCCCTGCCGAGAGTCGACGAAGGCTGGAAACGTCACCGGGACCGGGTCATGCAATTGGTGATGCTGCGCAGTGGGCTGAAGGTGGCGGAAGCCATCGGGTTGATGATCAGTGAGATTGGTGAACAGCGGGAATTGGATGGGGCACTCTCGTTGAGGCTGACGCCGGTTGGTAAACAGCCGACCAGTTATCCGCACACGACACGCCTGGATGCAGAGGCGGCACGGGAACTGCTCGCCTGGCTGGCCGTGCGTCAAGTCTTGCCGATTCCTGGCAAGTTGGTCTTTCCTGCAAACTTCCGCGGCGTGCCGCTCAATAAGTCGACGGTCTATCGCCAGGTGAAAGCGAGCTTTCTCCGTGCTGGCTTAACGCCGTCGCGCCAAGGGGGCAGGACACTACGCAATACGTTTGCCGTGCAAGAGCTCGACTGCGTGACGATTGCGGAGTTGACGGAACACCTGGGGCTGGCACTGTCGCGCTCGACGCGCCACTATGCGGCGGCGCGTCAGCGTGTCAAGCCGCGCGTTTGACGGTTTATTTGGCTGGTGCGCGTAACACACCCAGTTGCTGGATATAGCGCGCCACGTCTTCCGCTGTGGGTTCGCCCCACAGGTCTTTGGCGTACCACATGGAGAGCAACGAGCGGGTGACACCATGGTCGGCGGCTTTGTCGAAGGACGCCAGTTTGTGCTGGGTTTCCTGAGCCTTGAAGCGCATGAAGATGGCTTCGCGTTCATCCGCGGACAATTCTTTATACAGTTCCAAGGCATCATTGGCGCGTGCAGAGAAGAACATTTCCATCACACCCGGGCCTTCGGCTTCTTGCGCAGTGGCTTTCTTGCGACGCGAAACTTTGGTTTGATGCGCGGTAGTCGCCACTTCCCCTTTTTCCAGCGCCCACTTGAAGTAGCCTGCCGGCGAATCCAACTGGGCCACACCTTTCTGGCTCATGCGGGCACGGACAAAGGACAGCGTGCTGCGCAGCTTTGCGTTCTCATACATGGCGATGATGTCCGATGCATCTTCTTGGCCGATGCCAAGTGACATGATCTCGTGCATCAATTCCAGATCAATGACGGCAGGCTGAGAGAAGCTGAGCTGGCTCTGTTTGTTGTACTCCACATAGAACTGCAAACGTTCAACGGTGCGGCCGTTCTTATGTTCGATCAATTCCACATTGATGTCGGTCAGTGCATTGATTTCGGCGATGGCCGGCTTGATGACATCGCGTTTGAAGTACTTGTACGGCGGCAATTCCAGATCTTTGTTGACGGGATTCCCGGTCAAGGTGCCGTACCAATATTCGATCGGCTCAATTGCCGTGACCTTGGTGGGATTAGTGGCGTAGCGACGACAGATTTCATACAGGGCCAGTGCTGCACCAGAGCGCAGCACACCTTGGTACAGAATGCTGAGCTTGGTGTAGGTTTGCGGCGCCATGACGGTTTCATAGACTTCGGGCGGAAAGGCGAAGCCGACCCAGACCTGCCCTTGCGAGCTTTTCAGGCCCTTGGGATTGGTGATGGTCACGCTAGCAATGAGCCGTTCGCTGGTCCATTGTCGATCGTTTTCCAGCAAAAGTTTGATGTCCTGCAGTTCCTTGATTTGCTGTTTCAAGAACGCCGTGTCGTTGCTGTCGTAATGGGCGTCTTTGGCCAGTTGCGACAGGCGCACCCAGAAATACTTTTGTGCGGTTGGCGTATCGATGGGAGCGTTGACGCCCAGCTGTTTGGCTTCCTGGGCGTGATACATCAGGACGTTCAGCAATTTGCGGTTGAGCAGAGTCAATTTACCTTCGACAACCCTCAGGCCGATGGCTTCATTGGATTTGCGCAGTTCACGGCGCTGTTCGTTGCTGGTACCCCGCGAGGTGGTTAATGCATTGTTCTTTGGTTCTTTTGCCATGGTGTCGGGCAGGCGGTGTACACGCTAAAGGTGAGGGTTAATCGGCGAATTATCTCACCTTTCCTAGGCAGGAATCCAGTGTTGAAATGTTGCGATTGACTGTATGGTTATGCCGATAACAACATGTGCAGGGAGAAGGACTAGGATTTCAGTGTATGGTGAGGTGTTACGGGAGGTGGCTGTTGAAGAATTTTTGCGTGGGCGCTTGAGTTTATTTTATTTAGTTAACTCATATTAAATCTTTGTATACAAATTAAAGCAGGTTAACGCCAGCATCCATGCGGGTTTCAAGGCGATTCGGTGAGTGGACACAGGGACCTGGGTGAGGTTGAACGGGAAGGTTGGTGAGTCTGCTCGGGACGTTGGTTTGACATAGGTGAGTTGCAGCGGGTTGTTGCGGGAGTGGATACGGGAGCGCAGGGAGTTGCTTAAAGTGAGAGGCTACAGGAGTGATTGCGGGTGAAATGATACGGATGGGTGAGCTGATACAGGAGCGGCTGAAGCTTGATAGTGGCGACGGCATGTCAGAAGTGTGATGGTTGCTGTCTTGGGGTGAGGGTCTACAGGAGATTGCAGTTCCAATTCCGGACCGAGCCGTGGCAAAGGTGAGCTTGATCAGGAGAGAGAATCGCATAACGTCTCTTCGGGTGAGACTCCACAGGAATGAATTCGTTGAATATGTTCGGAGATCGATGCTTGCCCCCGCAAGTTGCGGGAAAGCCCCGCGTTCAGCATATCGCTTGGGCGAACAAGGCAATGCATGTTGTTTCTTACCAGCTCAGGTGAGCCTTTTCAGGAAACGCGGCGTGGAATTCACGCAAGGTGAGCTTATTCGGGAAAGAAGTCGGCCTGCAAAGGTGAGATCATACGGGGAGCAGTGATGAACATCCGGTTAGGTGAGCTTTCACAGGAAGTGAAATTCCCTTTTTTGCGGGATGGTGAGCCGTTGCGGGACTAAATTCGTAGTTTTCTTGTCAACAGGCATGAATTTCACGCCCTGAGCGCCAAATTGATGTTTATCAGGAAGTGAATTACGGTTGGGAGACGGTTAAATCCTGTGTTGTCTCACCTACCGGGATCATGCGGCAGGTTCTACGTTCCTGAATTCACTCACTAATCTTCCCGTTAGACCTCACCTGGCGCATCCCTAGCTCCCGTCCAATCTCACGATAGCGCCTGATGGTGCTCACCTTGTACCCTGTATCCACTCACCGAATCCGCTTGAAACCCGCACCAGTCCTCACTTTGCACCGGTTTAATCTGTATACAATGTTTTAAGATGAGTTAACTACTTAAATAATCTCAATGCACCACCCAGTACACCAGCAGGTTATGCACTCCCCCTGTACGAGCTCACCTGATGATGCACATCAAGTCGACGTGTAGATCCACTCACTCTAGGAGTACAAAATAAGGTCCTGTTAAAGCTCACCTCAATGCAAAGGTGAGTTTCAACAGGAGTTCTGCAAGGGGGCACGCTGCTCAAGCAAGCATAGGTTGATGGATTGATGAGGATCCGATGCCTGTAAGCTTCCCATCAGCTTCACTTCAGGTGAGATGATTCGGGAAGGCCGCTCAACAGCAAGACGCCAGTGCTGTTGCAGCAGGTCCAAAACACCTGCGTCCAGCCAATGTCGACAGGTCTGCATGCATGGGCCCTCCCCGTCTGCACTACTCGCTTAAACCGAAGCGCTGTTGCAGTTCGCTGATCAGCGCAGTGCGTTCGCGCGGATCGGCAAGTGACACTTCCAGCGAGATCTTGCCGGAATCCCAGGTCTTCAACGAGCCAATTTCTTTGCCCTCCTTTTGAATCTTGTAGGTTCGTGCGGTTTCCTTGCGTTTGCGGGGTACATTCGGGGCAGCCAGGCGTTTCCTGATGGCTTCAATATCTCTGCGGCTGACCTCCCCGCTCACGACGCCCTGTGCGCATATCAGCGCTTGCTCTACGCCGTCTTGACACTGCTCCAGTTGCACCAGCTCGTACAAGACACTGACACCGAACTGGGTTGGAAAATCCTTCACCAGCCCCATGGTCGTATCGGACAACTTCAGGATGGCCAGCGTCCGATTCACGCTCGGCAGCGAAATCCCGGTGGCTTCGGCGATTTCCGTCTCATTCTGATAAATGCCCTGTGCCAGCAGTTCTTTCCAGGCCAACGCATTATCCAGCGCCGACTGCTCTTCGCGTTCCGCATTTTCGCGGTAGCTCATCTCATACAGCTCACGGTCCGCCAGGTCGGGCCGGATCGTCAACAACATCGGCTTATTGCCCAGGGTTCGCAAGGCACGCTGGCGGTAATGGCCTGCAACGAGAATGTAGCGGCCGTTGCGGATCGTCGCCAGACCTGGCGTTTCCTGGCCATGCGCACCAATACTGGCGGCCAGTTCCGTGACGCGTTCCGGGCGATAGACCTTGCGGGCGTTGAACGGATTCGGGTCAATTTGATCCTGCGGTACCAGCTGGGTTACCCATGGAACACCAGCGTGATCGCCGCCGGCACTGGTGACAGGCGCCGTGGGCTCTGGCACCGGCGGCATCGGAGCGGCCACTGCTGGCACCGGCACTGGCAGGCTACTCACCGGATTGGCATGAGAGAGTTCCCGCGCATGGGCAAAGCGGTCCGTCAATTTCGGCGCCATATTAGCTGCCTGGGCGGCGCGTGCCGCCATGTTTGCTTTGTTAATCTTCATTTGGTTCCCTGCTTTTTCGGAAGTTTGATATCCAGCAGCTTGAGTATTTCGCGTGCAGCGCTTTCCACTTCGCCGGAGGCCGTGGATTTGCCAAACGCGCTGACCACGCAACCGAACAATTGCGATTCCGGGAAGGCGTTGCGCATGCCGATACGTGCGCTCAGGATCGGCAAGTGGATGCCTTGTTTCAACGCGTCCAGGCAGACATCAAACACTTTGCCTTTGCGGACCATGCTCAGCAGGTACGCTGCCTTCAATTCCCCGCCCACGCCATTGGCAGCGCGCTCTTCGCGGGCCTTGATCACCAGGTCTTCCGCGACTTTCGAGGCCCACACGTTGTCCATTACCGGCACCACTGGAATCAGCGCCAGGTCGGCAATCAGCAACGAGGTCCACGGTACCGGCGACTCAATCGCTGGCGGGCAGTCAATGATGATGACATCGAACTTGTCCATCAGCGTTTCCACCTTGTTCAGAAACGCGGCCTTGAGCGGCGCATAGGAATGCACAGTGGCCGGGAATTCCGAATCTTGCTGCGCCTGCAGGGCCCATAAGGCCGCCGTGTTTTGCGGGTCCATATCGACCACATACACTTTCAGGCCCCACAGCCCCAGCGTGCCGGACAGCTGCATGGACGTCATGGTCTTGGCGCAGCCACCCTTCTGATTAAACACCGTGATCACCTTGGCGGTCATGGACTCTACCTTTCTTGGTTTTCACCGGTGAAAGTGTTCACCGGTTATGTTTTGAAATTTATAAATAAGAGTATAAATCATTTTTCATAAATTGATAAAAATTGGAAGGAATTTTTTAAATAAATATTTTTCTTACTTTCACCGGTGAAAGTAAGACGTTGTGGTGATGTTTCTGGTGGACGGTTCAATGACCGAGGGAGCCCATGACAACCGTGATGTCAGGTCTATCCGTTCCAGGTGGGCGCCAGCGAGCCTGCCGTGCATGCATCATCCGATACCGGCATAAATTCAGTTTCGATGCATTGATCAACTGCGTTGATCAATCCCTTCATCAGAGCGGACGCCCGGCAGGTTTTCACCTATGGAAGTGCCCACTGCAAATTAACCGAACTGGCGTGCCGCCATCGGTGTGGAGTAAATGGACTTTCACCGGTGAAAGTATTCGACGTGCCAGTACGGTGCACGATGCGCGCTTGTCCTCCCCGGAGTGCTGCGGTCGTCCGGTCGTGACGGGGCACCATGCATAACGGCGGTCTCAGGTCTGCGCGGTTCCACTTCTGCTTTCACCGGTGAAAGTGAAGCGTGCCGGGAGTCTGTGACCATTGCGGCGGCGGGGCGCAGGCGGAAGTCATATGCATCCCATCATTGAGCGAATCGCTTGGCATCTGTGACGGTGCAAAGGACCTGACCGATACCTTGCACGGGTGGTGTAATGCGAAACGTATTACCAGGTCCAAACTTCGGCAACGCAATCCTGAAGGTCGGCATTGGCCATTGCGGCTGGGTCATACTGCCGCGAGTTTTCACCGGTGAAAACTCGCGGCGGAGAGGGGGATTACGTGGGAATTACCGGACCCTGGTTGAGCCAGTCGGAGCAGGTTTCATTCACTGGCCTATCCTCATCGTGGAACTCAATACCGAGCACGGATTGACTGAACGACGCGCAATGATCGCCATGCAGGTGATCAGTGCGCAAACATGACGCTTTCCGAGGCGTAGAATCCCGCACCCAACAGATTGACAGGGAAGCCCCGGCGCGCAAATGGCGTGGACACCACCACCGTACCGTGATGCCATGGTGTTAGCGACAGGATGGACTCGGTGTGAAATGAATGAAGGGCGACCACATCGCACCACATGCGCTATCCGCCACCGAAGACCTGCACCCATGGCGGTCGTGGAAGCGGACATATCATCGCCCCCTCTCGCGGCAAACCTCCGGCCTCGAGGGCAAATGACTGGTTCAGATCACCAAGACCCTGTGTGCCATCTATGGTCGATGACGTGCAGTGTGGCGTCAGCGGCATTAGCAAAGGGACCGCTCGATGCCACAGGCATGTCGCTGGTTGCGCGGCTCAGCACTTTCACCGGTGAAAGTGCCTAGAGACTGCATCCTGTGGCCCGTGGATGTCACGTCGCATGCAGAGCCATCGGACTGCGGGGCCAGCCGATCCATCGGCAAATGTTATCCATCGGGGGAAATCGTCGCACCGTTTGCCAGACGCGAACCAGTGGATTCGTCCGTGCCATCGCGGCGATTCGCCGCCAGCAGTGCGTTGCGACCTACCGTGCCGGCAATTGACGCACGGTGTTTCCCTTCTCACTGCACAGAAGACAAGCGGTGCGATCTATACAGCGAAGACTGTCCTGTAGCAGCATTGCGCGGGGATGATGCGCTTGCGTATCTCCTGCCGAGCACAATCACTTTGGAACGGATAGCGGCTCACCAAGCGATGGTTGGGGAGCCATGCCATCAACCCAACCGAGTGGAACGCACCCCCCCCCCCCCGGCCATGGCTGACGCAGGATCTGCACAGCGGTGATTTCACCGGTGAAAGCACCGCCAGGTCTGCAAACTTGAAAAGAACCACTGCCACCGACAGATGATGGCGAGCGAGCAGCAAAACAGATTTCCTAACCAACGGATTTGCTGAAATCGGACGATGTAGGGAAAGCTGCATCGTAAACAGGCCGGCCAGATTTCTCGTGACGGTACTTTCACCGGTGAAAGTACGCTGTTCCATACTGCGCGAGCGCGAGGCCAACTGACTTGTCGAAACAGGACGACGTGGGGAAAGCAGCATCGTGAACAGGTTAGTCAGATTGCTCGTTACGGTTTTTTCACCGGTGAAAGTACGCTGTTCCGTACTGCGCGAGCCACCGCAATGCATCGCCTGCACTGCTTTGTTTTCACCGGTGAAAGTCAGTGCCGTTGGCGCTGCGCTGGCGCGTGTTGCAAGGCGAAGGATGACGCTGCATGATCGCACTGGCAGCCGGCGCGATGATGGTCATGCGGGCAAGCGGTGTCGCCGCTGGCTGGCGCATTGCCGCAACGGGGAAGCTCGGGACACGCGGCATCGCGCCAGTGGTAGGCATTGCTTGGTGTGGCGCTGGGCGTGATCAGTCTGGTGATCCTGTTGACCGGGATCATGTGTGGAGTCCATCGGCGGGGGAACCTGTTGGTGCGCCGCGCGACGCCACCGGCCAGGCCCATGCCCAATGCCTCGTGGTATAGCTGCGGCGCCGGTCCCGGGCCAAACGCCATTGTCATGGCCGGCTACGCTGGAGCGTGCCGTAACCATGGCGCCTGGCACGGCACTGCAACGGACACCGGCTAATGGCCCACGCGGTACCTGGCGTGTCACTGTGGCCGCGCGCATGAACCTGGTGTGTGCCGCTGGCAGCGCTGCGCTGCTGTACCTGTCTGGTGGGGATCAATTTGCCTTGGCTGGCAAGACCACCGGTGCCTGTATTCCATTTCACCGAGGGAAATTGGCTGCTGGAACCCGGCCGTGCTGCGGTTGTTGGGACTGGGTTGCCTGTTTTTGCTGGTCTTCGGCGGCATCCTATACTGCAAGCGCAACAAGTAGGGGGCATTGATCTTGCCGGTAGTGCCGCACAGCGTTGGGTGCTCTTTCGACCCAGGCTGGTGGGCGACGGTCACCGCACTGTCGTGGCGGCTGCCATTACTGGCCATTTCGGCGTCTGGCGTGCTGCTGGCGCAGCGCTTGCTGTCGCGCCCGGTTAAAGGCTAAAGCGCCCACGTCAGAAACGGTGCGCCAGAGTCAGCCAGAACGAACGGCGTTCCACGGGATGGAAGTGGATGTCGTTGATGCCGTCGGCGCGCTCGCCTTGCAAACGGACGGATCGTAGTCGATGTCGCTGGCCTGCTGATCGAACAGGTTGAAGATGTCCAGTGTCAGGCTGGTGCGTTTGCTGAAGCGGTATCCGCCCCGCAGGTAAGCCAGCGTGGTCAACGCCGACCCGATGCGGTTGTCCTCGACCAGTAGACGCGGATCAAAGTGGCGCAGCTGGCAACTGCCCGACCAGGCTCCCGCGTCCCGCATGGTGGCGCCAAATGACAGCACCCGGTTCAGCGAACCGGAAGTGCGGTCGCCATCCGGGCTGACATCGGTGTAGCGGGCGCGCGATGTCGCGAATTCCAGGTCGAACAGCAGCCATGGCGTGGCCACGTAGTGCTGATTCCATTCGAGGCCGCGGCGGTGGCTGGGCCGGGACGCTTCTGTTTCGCCGGCATCGCCGACAAACAACAGTTCGGAATCAATCTCCAGCCGTCACAGGGACAGCGAAGTTTGCACGCCAGGCACGATTTCCGAGCGCAAGCCGAACTCAGCGCCGCGCGTCGCCACCAGCGGCGTCACCGGCTCGGCGGCTCCGGCATCCGGTAAGCCAGTCCGGGTAGTGCCGCGCGCAACATTGTTGTGGAAGCCCCTGCCATAGTTGATGAAGTAATCGGTCTCTTACCATGGGCCGAAAATCAGCGACAGCTTGGGCGAGAGGAGGTGGGCGCTGGCTTTGCAGCTATCGCCTTCAATACTGCTGGCGACATGAAACCGGTAGCTGTCATAACGCATACCGGCAATGCTGCGCAGCCATCGGAACCCATCAGAGCAGTCGACCGGAAGCCTTGCTCCAGAATCAGATGTCGAATTCGCAGTGAATGCTCATCGAGTTTTCGAACAACGAGCATATAAAACACCGGCGTCAAGGTTAATCAGCTTCTTCGACATGGATGTCGATCACAGCGCATTTCAGAAGAAGCACGGTAGACACCGATGGCGCGTTATATTCAGTCAGGCAGGTGCCCCGGCACCTGGGTAGCCAATCTCAATCCCCATGTTTTGCTGACGCTAGCCAGGCGTCGTCCAAACATCGATGACCCCGTCCTCCTCGAATGGAACAGCGAGGATCATTGAGCTGCGAGGCCATGTAATGCCTCTGCTTGGCACCACCGCCGCAGGTCCTACAACCAACTCGGTTTCCAACCAGCCGGCAGTAATGGCTGCGCATATTTGTAAGCAATCGTTCCCCATTTGATTTTCTTTGCCAATGTCTTCACCGCCTCATCATCATTGGCCGCCAGCCGACGCTCAAATTTGGCGATCGCATTCGGGAAGTGGCGATTTGAATATTCAATTTTCTTTGAGTAGATAGGCGTCCCTTTGGGTTTGTTATTGGTATGTTCTGTGATCGTCATCGTCATGTGATTCGGCTCTCCTTTGTGCTCATCGCCCCGATGCACACGTTCGCCCATGAAAAACGCAATCCGATGAGGTCCCCAATCAGGTTTCGAGGAGGATTCAATCCCGCCCGCAGCCAAGAGCGCGTTACGTCGATGTTTTGAGTTGATTTTCTGCCCATCGAGACAGAAGTGTTGAGACTGTGCGATTGCCTCTTGCATTGCAGTCTCCTTCACAGTTTGTCCAATCAGCGATTGGCTCTCGCTCCAGTAGACCAGGGCGAAAGGAAGATTGGACGGGAGAACGCCTTTGCATTCGTAGCGAGCCTGCTCAATAAATTTTTTCAGCATCCTCTCGTAAAGCCCTGCGCCTAACCGAATGCCTACAGTGGTCGCGATGACTTCATGGGCTACTGCGGCGTTCTCTACGAGAAGCAGGAGGATCTCTGTATTAAATTCTCGATTGGTGCGTCGCTCTGAGGAGCTCAAGCTGACTTTGGCACGCAGAGAACACCCATCGTATTTATTCTGGTCGTAGGTGATCCTTAAACCAAGTACGTCGTGCTTGTAGTGTTTTCCGAAGGGTGCAGCTGGCTGCCGATCATTTTCACCGCATACCCGATCTAATTCGCGGATCTCGATTGCGTTCTTACATTCCGGACAGGTGGCAAGATAGAGCGGCCTCTTGGGCAAACTCTTGGTCTCCGTAGCCCAAGGCTGGCGCCGTTGTGTCAGCCTAAAATAGGTTTCTTCGGTGATAAATTGATATCCGGGCCGATCTGGCCATAATGCAAAAATGTCCATAACCATAATTTCCATGCGGAAAGTAGATCATAGTCTAAGGTACGCGTAGTTGCGCCGCAAGCGTGGACGACCTGAGATCGTCCACATTTCCCTGATTAGAGAGAGAGCAGGGCGACACAATTCTCTACCCTGAAATCCGTTTGCGATTACGGGGAAAATACGGATATTGGTAAGTAATTTGTGTCGCCGGCCAGCGTCACAAAGTTCCGCCATTCCGGGCGCGCGACACAATGTGCTGCCAACTCTGACCGGGATGCCGTTCACTTGCCTCCCCGCGTCGGAATCCGGTTGCGCCGGCACGCTTGCCTTCCTATTCTGAAGAACATGTTGCGGCGTGTGTTACCCGCCGCGCAGCGCTTACGTGCCAGGTAGAAAGGCTGCCGGTGAGATGATGGCGCATATTACGCAAACCAAACAGGGCGCCCGACTGGGTACTCGCTTCAGAGGCAAACTGGCTGCCGCGTATGGCGGGCGTGGCCATGCCTTATGCGGACTCTGGTATGTCTACAGCCCCAAAACCGGACGAGATTGGGTTCTGCAAGGTGACCTGGCGTTCGACCATTTTGTCGGCGTCGAAAGCGACTCGTCGATCGTTGACGCCGACTATGGTCCCGAACCCGCCACGTTCAGCGACGCGGAAGGTCCTATCACCGTGCCGCGCACAGCCATCGTGTCGTTTGCAGGTGGCGAGGTCGAGTGGCGCATTCTGCGCGCGGCGGGCTCTGAGCCCGGGCCGGAACAGGACCGTGCGTTCAAGCTTTGCCAGGCACGCCTTGCGGCGGCAGGCATTCGTTATCGCTTGATAACGGAGCCAGAGGTGCGTGCCGCGCCGATGCTGCTGGCGAACTGGCGCCGCATATTGGTGTGGATTGCCGCGGCAAGGGAAAGTCCGATGCAGGCCATAAGCGACCGGGTAGATGCTTTGTTACGCAAGCAGGGTGCGCTCACACTGCGCGAACTGGAAACATACGCCGGGGAAGCAAATTTTCCGCTGTACGCAGCAGCGCTGTTCAAAATGTTGCAGAGTGGCCTTTTGCAGGCGGATCTCACGAGTTCCGCGCTCCAGCCTGCTACCCGCTTTGCCATCAGGGGGCAGTCGGCATGAGCAGCTGGACCTTCCGCACGTTGCCGCCAGCACTGGCCGACACCAGTACGTGGCGCAGCGTGGACGTAACCGCCCTTGACGCGGAGGAGCAGGACCGTTTCATGCGGCTATACCATGCCTTGAACACTTACCTTGCTACCGGCAAATTGCAAACTGTCTGCAAGGAGCAAGGTGTTGACCGGCACGAAGTGATCCGGCAGCTCAATCGCTGTGTGGCGCTGGCAGCGGACGGCAAGCCGTTCGGTTGGACTGCGCTGTTGCGTCATTGCAGGACTGTGGACTACCAGCGCAGGCGTCTGCCGCCCAAGGGTAAACAGGGCGCGGGTAACGCCACCGGGGCATTTCACCAGCTTCTGGCTCAGTATCCGGATATCCGGGACAAGCTGGAGCAGCTTGTTTTTAAGCAGATGAAGGGCGCGCCGGTGCACCAGCCGTGCATCTCCGCGAAATCACTGCACGCGACCTTCATCGCATTATGTGAGCGGGCTGGCATAGGCGTGGGCCAATACCCGTTCAACTCGCGCTCGCGTGGACGGCGCTCCGTCGAACGTTTTCTGGAGGAACTGCTCTTGCAGTCGCCAGAACAAGGTATCACCGCCCGCTACGGCACTGTGGCGCGCTCCCATCTAAATGTGGGGCGCGGCATACGCCAGCTGCACGTTCCCTCGACGCTGTACGACGTTGTCGGGCTTGACCCACATAAATTGCATTGTATCGGCAGCGTGCGCATTCCCGGCCCCAAGGGTATGCGGCGGGTGGCGATTGAACGGTTGTGGATCGTTCCGGTCCTCGATGATTTTTCGCGCGCCATCTTGGGCTATAGCGTCGCTATTCGCACTGAATGCTCTGCGGTCACCATTGAGCAGGCCATCATCTCAGCCATGGGATCCTGGACGCCGCGCGCCCCGCGCGTGCCGACCCTGCGTTATCGCGACGGTGCTGGCCTGCCGTCAGGACTGTTTCCGGAGCTCGCCGGCAGGGCGTGGTGCACATTGATGGTCGACAATGCCGCCACGCATTATGCGAGCGCCATCGCAGAGGGTGTGCGGCGCCGTTTGGGCTGTTTCGTCAATTACGGCCCTGTAGGCCGCTGGGAGCACCGCGCGGCGCTTGAGCGGGTGATGAAAACGCTTGAGACCTACGGCTTCCAACAGTTGCCTTCCTCCACTGGATCCCACGCCACTGATCCGCATCGCGGCAATGCTGCCAAGGCAGCTGTGCAGGTTGGTATCGACTGGGAAGACCTGCTGGACATCATCGACATTGAAATCGCCAACTACAATGCCACGGATCATCCGACGCTCGGCCATTGTTCACCACTCGACCTTATCCGGGACAAGTGGCTGACAGAGGAGATCGACTTCCTTCCGCGCCGTCTGCCACCGGCGCTTGGCACCGTACCCGAGTTGGGCGTGGCCTCCGAAACCAGGATTGTACGCGGCAGGTATGAGCAAGGCCGGCGCCCATATGTGGAGATCGAGGGTGTGCATTACACCAGTCCCCTGCTTAGCACTGCGTTTGCCCTGATCGGAAAGGCCATTTTGGTTCACATCCGCGAGAGCGACATGCGCACGGTGAAGGCATACTTTCCGGATGGCGGGGAGCTGGGCATTTTGACCGCGCAAGGCCCTTGGGGCCAAGTGCTGCATACACGAGAGATGCGCAAGCAGATCAATGCCCTGCGTGATACCGGCCAGCTCCGGATTGGGGGCGACGATAACCCCGTCGATGTGCTGCTGCGCTACTACGCCAGCGGCGCACACAAAGACGCGGAAAAGAAGCCCTTCAAGGTCTCGCGTTCGGCAACCAGGCTGGTCGCCACCATGGATCGGTCCGGGCGTACGCTCGCCGTGCCGCCGGCGTCTGCCCCATCGGCCGCCAATGAAGCGGACATGGTGCCTCTGCCGGGCGCAGCGCCGCCGGTCGAACGCCGCCCGTTGTCCAGACTCATTGCCACGCCAAAGTGGAAAAGTCGATTGACTTGAAAAGGTAAATGAACAGCTATGAACACTTACGGCAACATGGCAGCGATACGGGACGGAGTGCCGCCACTTCCGGCGGAACCAGGAGCATTGCCCGCTCAACAAGCCGGGCACCCGGTCATCAACAATCAGATCCAGCTACCAACGCCGGCGATCCGCGCGGCGTTTGACGTGGTTGCGAACATCGCGCTCGAACGTTCTCCGGGCGTTTGCTTCCGAGGCGATCCACGCGTTGGCAAGTCTTCGGCAATCGATGTGCTTATTGAACAGCTGCGCCTAGCCTTCCCGGAAATGCCGACCTATCATGTGAATGCCAAATGGCATCCGAGATTTTCGGAAGTGGTGTTTTTTGGCGAGTTGCTCAAATCCGTGTCCCATGTCCTGGCCACGTCATCCAAGATCGAGGTGCGGCGTAGCAGGCTGGCCAACTTCCTCTGGACAGAGGCGCAATCCTCACACAGTGACCGTATTATGCTGTTCATCGACGAGGCGCAATGTTGGCCCGAGCCGGCGCTGACCATGCTGCGGGATTTGTCCAACGACTTGATACTCGATCACGGGATCCGCTTGATTGTTGTGCTGTTCGGTACAGCGGAGCTATCGGCGATCCACAGCATGTTGCTGCACGCTGGGCGGGTCGATCTGATCGGCCGCTTCATGCCGCGGTTGCTGGAATTCCGCGGCATGGGTGATGTGGCAGAGTTGTCGGCGACGATGGGCCTGTACGACGATGCTGACGTGTCGGAATTTCCTCTTGGTAGCGGCCTGAGTTATAGCCAATGCTTGCTGCCATTGGCTTACGGAAGCGGATGGCGGCTTGCACACGAGGCGGGTGGGCTGTGGGAGCAATTTCGGCGTGCGGCGCAATCCAAAGGCGGATTACGTCAGGTGGGCATGCAATGGGTAAACGCCAGCATTCGCGACTTTTTCCTTCAACATATGGAATTCGACCATGCAGGCTTGCAAGGCGACGCCCAAGAGTGGCACCAGGCGGTCGCGCGCTCTGGATTTGAAAACTCGCTAGGATTGGCACAGTCGGCTTGCGCGTGAACTACGACGATGGGGATGACGCATGGGCGAACGCTACGCTTGGCTGGAGGACTGGGCAATGCCGTATGAGGGCGGCTTGTCGTTGCTGCTCAAGTTTGCATGGGCCAATTGTGCCAGCGCCGCCGACATCTGCCATGCCGTTTTTGGGCGCAACCTGCTGCGGCCCTGCGGCACCCAGCGTCAGGGACGGTCTTTGTTGGATGTCTCGTGGGATAGCGGTCGGCCGGACGTAGGCTTGGGGCGGATGCGGGCGCTGTGCAGGCAAGGCGCGCTGGGAGCCCTGGCAGGGCAGTGGGCGCCGAAAATTGCCTCTGATTTCCGCATCCGCTATTGCAGCGCGTGCATGCAGGCCGGCTACCAGTGCGCTTTTTATCAAATTGATGCGTTAACGTGTTGCCCGATCCACGGCGAAGCGCTCCGCCATGTTTGCATGCACTGCGGAACAGATATGCCCCCCTATGCCATCGTGCATGACGCCTTCATCTCGCCTTTTTTCTGCCCCCAATGCGATCACCCCTATGCTGGTGCGCCCCCTGACGCCGCCCGGTGGGGCGACCCCGCATTACGCTTGCGCGTGGAGCACGCCATTGCGCCGTTGGCAAACTGGGTGCGGCGAATTGGCAACGCCGGCATGCACTGGCGCCGGTGGGAAGAATGGGCTCTGCCTGCTGGCAGTTCTACTACTGGCCTGATGCGCAGGACTGCCACAGTCCAGGTGCTGGCCAGTATCATTTCACCCGGCCCGTCTTTGGCGTTTTCGGAGGTGAGGGACTGGCGTTATCCGATTTACAGGGGGGGCAAAGTACCGAGCATTCGGGACATTCAGCCATATGCGCTGACACGGCTGACACCACAGGAAACGAATGAGCGCTGTCGGATTTACAAAGCGATCCGGCGGCAATTGGAAAGGCGTTACGGACGCCTTTGCCCGGAAAAACCCAGCGGTCGAGTGCTTCGCTGGGCCGATTACGTGTCTCACAATACATTTCACCCGCGTAAAGAGGCCAATCTGTACCAACAGGCGGTCCTGCTATGGCGCTTTCGCATGGAAAACCATCCACATAATGACAGAGAGGCCGCCTTGCGGCTGCCAGTATTGAACTGGCCGCTCGACGGTATGGCCGACGCGAATGCCTGGGCAGGATTTGCGCTGGCGGGTTTTCATGCGGCCACCGCAAGTGTCGCCGCATGGCTCGCCCGGGCGCAGGACGTAACGGAGACCGACCCGCTGGGGAACGACCGGGTCCATGCCATGGAGCTCTATGGCGAGTTTGAGCCGGTTTTCAATCCAGCCCTGGTACCGATCTTTCCCTCCATTACCGAGATTGAGTTTGCCGGTACGCAGTCCGGTCGCCCGGTTGCCGTCATTGCACCGGCGGTGCGACAGGACTCGCAGGAGACGGGAGTCAGTTGCACGCCTACGGTCACGTACGACACGTTCACATTGACCACCGGGTCGCCTGTGCAAAGTGCCGCCGCAACGCAAGCAGAGGCTGGCCAGCCCTCTGGCGACGACGTCCGGGCTGAATTCATCCGTCCGCTGGACGAACTGGTCCTGCCCACTGAACTGGATGGCTCGGGATTGAGCGTGCGACGGGTCAGGTCCGGATGTACGGTTGACGCTGCCAATGATATTGAAGCCATCCGCGCGTATCTGGCGCAATGTGCGAGTGCCAATACAGCGCGCATGTATCGCACACAAATTGAAAAATGCCTGGTGTGGTCGGTAGCCCAATGCCATCAACCGCTGTCCGCCATGCGGACCGAAGATGCTCAACGCTTCATCGACTTCCTCCATACACTGCAACCCAGGGAGGTTTGGCTGTCGGGACACCGTTCAAAACAGCTGTCGGGGCATTGGAGTCCGTTTCGGTCGATTCCATTGCAACGTACCTGCGATTACACTATCTGCGCGGTATCGAGCCTGTTCGCCTGGTGGCAGGCCCATGGTTACATCGAGACCAATCCCTGGCGTAATCTTCCATTCGCCTACGTGGGCCGTCGCCCAAAACAGGCTGCGCCGTTAAGCACGCATCCCAGCCTGCCGCCTTCCGCTTTTGCTCAGGCCGATTGGCAGCGCCTGCGGCATGCGATAGGGCAAATCGATGATCCGCAAGTTGGCGCCGCGCTGGAACTGGTCATTAACCT